>CAIXME010000592.1 GCA_903920425.1 uncultured Pirellula sp.
CCACCCAACAAATGCTGTGGACGATATCGAAATCGGGTCAAGAATACGACTGTGAACAGATCCAAAAATCCTTTGAGTATTCGAGAAACACCATATTTGGAAACGCCGTGCATCCTCGGATGATGCTGGACAGCGATCTCTGCTACACGGAATCCACGCGAAGCAGCAAGCACCGGAATAAAACGGTGCATCTCTCCATACATCATGAACTCACCAAGCACCTCACGGCGGTACGCTTTCAGGCCACAATTGAAATCGTGAAGATTCAATTTCGTGAACCAACGAAGTATCCCGTTGAAGACGAGGGACGGCATCGTTTTGTGCCACGGATCATGTCGCGTCTGCTTCCAGCCACTCACCACATCGTAGCATTCCGCCAGCTTGTCCATCAGTCGCTTGAGCTCCTTTGGGTCATCTTGCAAGTCCGCGTCCATGGTGACAATCCACTCACCTCGCGAAGCAGAAAAGCCAGCGGCAAGCGCGGCCGCCTTTCCGAAGTTGCGTCGAAAGCGAATTCCGCGCACAAAGTGGTTCGCCTCAGAAAGCTGCTGGATCAACTCCCAGGATTTGTCTTTGGAACCGTCATCCACAAAAATGACTTCAAAGTCCCCCAGTTGATCCGACTCGACTGACTTTTGGATCCGATCAACCAACTCAACCAACGAGTCTTGCTCATTTAGCAGCGGTACAACAATTGAAATCATGTAAACGATAACAGGGAAGGCGAAGTGGGACGGGAATCGCTACGTTCGCCTTCAATCGGTTTGGCAGCAACAGGAAATGGTCGGGATAAGCAGTGCAAAGCCATTCGTGCACTACTATCCGCGATGTCAATTGCCCCATGTTACTTGGTTACTGCTCTAAAATCGAGTACAGGCACTTTTCGCCACGCAGTATCAACTGATTCCCTACAAAAACCGGAGCAGAGTCGATAACATCGTCTAGCTTGTTCGTTGCAAGTAGCTTGACTTCGTTGCCATGCTCTAGAACAAGCGTGGTTCCATCACGCCCTGTGACATAGATACGGTTATCGGCGGCCCCGAGCGCGGAATAAATCATTTGAATGCCGTTGAGCCGCTTCTTGTCGATCAGAGGATTCCCGGTTGCAACATCCAAGCTGCTTAAAATCCCTTCGTTTCCTTTCATGAAGTAAACTTGATTTTTATAAAGGGCTGGAGAAGGCACATACGGTGTTGCTTCGCTATGTTTCCATGCGACCATGTCTTTGCTGTCCGAAACATCTCCTTTGGAATCCAGCGAGATGGAATACGCAGCAGAGCCACGGAACCCAGTCATGACGATAGCATGGTCATTGTGCAACATCGGGGTAGGAATAGGATTGTCTGTCTGCCCTCCGCACTCCCAAATGAGCTTACCGTCGGCAATGTTGTAGCTACGAACACGTTTGCCGTTGGTAATCACCTGAGTCACCCCTTTGTGTTCGACGATCAAAGGGGTTGCCCAAGTAGTCGCTTCATCTCGATCTACTTTCCACTTGATCTCACCTGTTGTCGCATTGAGTGCTGCGATAAACGAGCCCCCTTCGTGGTCCCAAGGAACAACCAGTGTGTCTCCATGCAGAGCTGGAGAGCTACCTTCTCCGAATTGTGCGCGTGTACGCTGCTTTCCAAACTCCTTTTCCCAAAGCTTTTTCCCTTGCATATCCAACGCGAACAAACCTCGCGAACCAAAGAATGCAAAGATGCGCTTTCCATCGGTGACCGGTGACGATGAAGCGAACGTGTTCGTCCCGTGACCGGCTTCATGAGGGACTTGTTCTGTCGCTACGGTTCGCCAAAGCTCTTTGCCGGTCTTTCGATCGTAGGATAACACGAGAAATCGATAGTAGTTGGTTGGTGGCGGACCAGACATACGTCCGCCGCCAGGACCGCCACGCCCTCCCGGGCCACGGTTGCTTTCCTCTGCAGGTTTGTTTGCGTTTTCTGAAGAAGCAACGCGATCGGTTTTCTCAGCCGTCAAAATGATGATCTGATTACCCCAGACGATCGGAGTCGAACTCCCGCGACCAGGCAGCTCTGTTTTCCATTGCATGTTCTTTTCGGCGGACCATTCAATCGGTGGCTTGGCATCGCTGGAAGTCCCGTTGTAGTTTGGACCTCGCCAATTCGCCCATTCGTTATCTCCGCGAACCATCGAGGCATTAACAAACGTACTCGCTACTAACGCAACGCCGCCAAATCCAAGTCGCACATGAAGGGGCAATCGAAACCGCATTGTTTTGTTTTCCTGATATTTGTTTATTAGGGAAGTCATCGACATCTAGCAAGGCGTACGAGACAGCCAGCGATGGAGAAACAAGATCCATCCCACTTGCCATCGACTCGACCTATGCTTGTTGCGAAACCTAATTTACCATCTCTCGGTCCTGAAGTGGTGTTAAAAATCCCCCCCTCTGTCGGCAGCGAGGCTATTGCATCAAGGAAAAGATGATCATGTTGATGCCGATGCGAAAGGCATCTTCGCGAATATACCCGCGACATTGCATGGAGTGTTTGCTTTCCATAGCGCAGCTCAAATCGTTGGGTGAGAATAGCATCACGATGCGTCCCTTCCATTCGAGCGCTTCGATTTCTGCGGGTCCTTCCCGTTTCACCTGTTTGTCGACGAGCGTCACGTTGTCGATATCGAAACCTCCGTTCCCGCTCAAACTCATCATGGGATGCTTGGGATCGAGCATGCGCCACGACGAATCGGGTAACGCTTGGCTGAACTCTTTGCGGACCGAATCGGAAAAGTCTTTGGAAGCGCATATAGAATCGCCGATTACGAAGCCACCGTTTTCGAAATGCGTTTGCAGAGCAAGTCTTTCGGCATCGGAGAACGCAAATTGATTGCGGCCGTGAATATACAAGAGTGGATACTTTTCGATCTCTTCGTTTAATGAAGCATCTTTGGAGGTTAATCCTATCGTCGGTGTTTTTCCATCGACGAGCGATTCGGTCTCGCGTCGATATACTTCGAGAAGATTTCCGACCGCTTTGGGAGTATCGTCCGCTCCTCCAGCATGCATGATCTTAGGGATCGTCAGGGCCCCCCTCGACAACGATTGTCGATTGACCGGAGATTGAATGATTTTCACCGCGTCAAGTTTATCCTTAAGCTCACGTCCTGTTGCGTACGATGCGACGTTCACTCCAATTTTGACCGCGTTGAGTATGTCCGCTTCTACGGACGC
>CAIXME010000593.1 GCA_903920425.1 uncultured Pirellula sp.
AAGACGATATCTTGGCTCGAGCTGGTGATTCTATTTTCGCAGCATATGGAGGAAGTGCTTTTGCGACAAAAGTTTGGTCCTCTTTTCCAAACAATGGGGTCTTGGATTGGAAAGATGTTGTATCGGGGGACTTTAACGGAGATGGCCGTGACGATCTGTCTATGTACCGATTCACGTCTGTTAACTCAGGTGTGTTGAGCGTAACGACTCGTAGCCCTGATCCGTCAGCGGTAACGATCATTGACAACACTGATTCAGCGAATTTTGCCTCGTCGGGAAATTGGACCTTAGCGACGGGACCAGTAGGCGTTGGATACGCCGGAACTAAGCTAACAAGCACGGCTCCAAGCTTCGGTACCGCTGCGTGGACTTTTAATGTTACCCCAGGAATTTACAAGATCGCTGCCACATGGAAGGGCGCAAATAGCTCAAATGCCTCAAGCGTGCTCTACTCCGTTTTGGACAAAGGCACTGTGGTAGGCCAGAACACGCTGAACCAACAGAGTGAACCAAACGATCTATTCGATGACAATGCAATGTGGGAAACGATTGGTTGGTACGAGGTAACCGGGCCGTTCACTGTTAGTGCGTCGTCTAGTTCGCAAACGATTGCTGACGCTATCCGAATTGAAAAAGTTGGGCTGGCATCTCCGATAGCCAGGGATGATCGAGGGTATTACGTCTCATTGAATACGGACTTGGTTGTCCCCTCATCAGCAGGAATGCTTTCAAACGATGAGAACATCGATTCAAACACGACCGTTGCAAAAATCGTCGCAAAGCCAACTGCTGGGCAGTTGATCAATATGAGCTCCACAGGTGGATTCACTTATCGGCCGAACCCTGGATTTATCGGTATTGACACATTCAGCTATATTGCGACAACCGGATCTCTAGACAGTTCGGTGGCAACCGTTTCCATCGCAGTCGGAACCCCATTATTGGCAAGGCAGAATCTCGATACGAACACGCTTGACCCGATGTCCATGGATCCATGGTTAGCAACCACGGTCTTGGATCCGATATCCCCTTCGGAAGGGCTTGGTGTCGGCGCATCAAACATACCGATAGGTTCTTCGATTCAAACTCCAGGTCCCCTTGCGGCAGCGGGTGGATTGCAATTGTTTGAAGATCTCGCACCCAACACGGCATTAATCTATCGCTCGAATTCTCTCACGAAACCTATTCTTACTTTTGAAACCAAACTAGCTCCAGGCATTGCGACGCCGACGTCCGTAACGACCCAGTTGATTTTCAATGGCGCGCCAGGAGTGATTCAGTCGAGGCCCGCTTCTGGACCTTCATATCGATTCAGTGTTCAGTTTGACGGCAGTAGTTTAGCGACGGGAATGTATGATTACGCCTTTATTGTTAAAACGGTGATTGGCGGCGTTGAGCGATCACAGAGCTTCACCGGCAAACAGGCAATCGTCAATAGAAGCACGAGTGTGTTTGGCGACGGTTGGTGGCTCGACGGCATGGATCGGCTCTATGTGAATCCGAGCGGTGTTCTCATCGTGCGGGGCAATGGCGATTCGCACTGGTTTGCAAAAGTTGGGGAGACTTACAAACGACCTCTGGGAGAAATTAGCTTCAGCAGCTTATCCAAAAATCCCGATGGTGCATTTACGCTCACGAGCAAAACGGGAATCGTATCTACGTTTTCCTCTCAAGGGATGCTCACGCAACGAAAGGACTCGAACAACAATGTTGTCACATACCTGTATGAGGACAAAAACGGGGATGGCTTAGCA
>CAIXME010000594.1 GCA_903920425.1 uncultured Pirellula sp.
AGGAGCTTTTCCTTGATCGTCGTTTTGACCCCTTCACCAAATAGCGTTCCATCAGGCAAAACGATTGCGCCGCGTCCGCCGTCTTTCAACAATGTCAGAATCAGGACCAGGAACAAATCGGCGGTTTCCCTTGTTCGAAACTTCTGCGGAAAATTGGTTTCGATACCGTCCTCCTCCATACCACCGAACGGAGGGTTGGTGATGATAGCGTCGACTCGATCTTTTGGGACATAGCTTGCCAATGGCTTGGACAGTGTGTTGTCATGCCTGACGTTCGTTGGAACATCGATACCGTGAAGCAGCATGTTGGTCACGCACAGCAAGTGCGGCAACGGCTTCTTTTCGATTCCAAGTACGGAAGCTTGCAATCGCTCTTCGTCGGCCGGCGTCTTTACTTGCTTGCGCAGATGCTTGATCGCGCAGGTTAGAAAGCCGCCGGTCCCGCAAGCAGGGTCAAGCACCTTTTCGCCCAACTGCGGGTTAACCATGTCGACCATAAACTGCGTGACTGCTCGCGGTGTGTAGTATTCGCCGGCGTTGCCCGCGCTCTGCAGGTCCTTGAGAATCTGCTCGTAGAGGTCACCAAATATGTGCCTGTCCTCTGTGCGGTTAAAGTCGAGGCTTTCGTTGAGCTTGTTGATGACCTGTCGGAGCAAGGTCCCGTTCTTCATGTACTGATAGGCATCCTCAAACACATCATGGATGACACTATGACGGGGGCTAGTATTAGATTGCAGTCCTTTGAGCGTTGGGAACAGTTTGTTGTTTACGAACTCGAGCAACCTGTCACCCGTCAGTCCCTCGGTATCGATCGCCCAATTTCGCCATCGCAACTCTTCGGGAATCGGTGAACGATACTTCTTGATCGTCAGCTCCCATTCCTGCTCGCGATCGTCAAAGATTTTTAGGAATAGCAACCATGTCAATTGCCCCAGGCGCTGAGCGTCGCCGTCGACGCCGGCATCCTTGCGCATGATGTCTTGAATGGATTTTATAGTGGCTGAATTAAGCATCGGTTAGAACTAGACTTCCGTGGGGAACATGCAATGACACAGTTTGGCGTCGGCTCTGGTTAGGCCTAGCCCGCGGTAGCATAAAGTACCGACTCGAGTTCGCGTAGGGCCTGCTCGTACTGGGCCTTTCCGCCGAACAGTCGAATAATCTCGACGGGGGTACCGAAACCGCTCAGCGGTTGTACGTTAAGAACGCTGAGGGTCTCGATCGTCTCGATCCCCTCGTCTGCATACTTTTCGAGCAATGCCTCGAGTACCAATCGAGCCTTGTCGGCGTATTTTGAAAAGTAATTTCGCTTCTTCACTCGATCCGCTCGTTCTCGTCGCGTGAGCGGTGGTTGATCGAATGCAACGTGGCACACCAAATCGAACAGGTCGAAATCCTTGCCGACCTGTTCAGCAAGCTCCTCAAAGAAAACACCTTGCTGTTCCATCTCCCTCAAAACCGCTTGTTTCTGCTCGGCCGCGGTCCAGCGTTGAAGGAATACATCCAGCGACGCAAACTCGCCTAAGACTGTCTTGCGTGTGTAGTCTTTGAGCGACTCGGTGATCAATCTACCATCGATTCCGTAGTACTGGACACGTTCAGCGACAATTTGAACTGCGACGTCATCGACATAATACTTCTTCACTTCCTCGTCGAGAAAATCTATTGGGATCCCCTCGCCACTCGTGCTCTGATTCTCGTTGGGTTCTTGCTCTACTTTAACCCTGTCATTTTCAACTTCTGCGGCTCGTTCTGGATCTATGGACAGTTCAGCGGCTTCAACATATTCAAAATCTAATGTGTCGTCTGGTCCTGCGACATATACTTGCACAGGCTCTCCATCGAATTTTTTGTCGGCGAACAGCTCCGTCGCCTTCTTAAAATCCATGATGGTAAAGAACAGCTTGCCATAGTCCTCGTTGATTCGCGTTCCGCGTCCGATAATCTGCTTGAATTTCGTCATCGATTGGATCGTTTTGTCGAGAACGATCAGTTTGCATGTTTGAGCGTCGACGCCTGTCGTCATCAATTCGGACGTGGTAACGATGACCGGGTACTTTTCCTCTGGATGGATGAATTGATCGAGTTCGGCCTTGCCCTCGGCATTATCCCCAGTGATTCGCATCACGTACTTGTGATTGATTGCAATCATGTCGGCGTTCTCATTGACCAAGGCTGATCGCATGCGTTCTGCATGATCGATGTCGTCGCAGAAGACGATCGTTTTGTCGAATCGATTTGTCGCTTTGAGAAATTCGGTGACCTTCTTTGCGACCAGATGGGTCCTTTGCTCCAACACAATCTTTCGGTCGAAGTCCTTTTGATTGTAGATTCGATCTTTGATGATGTTGCCGTGCTTGTCGGTCTTGCC
>CAIXME010000595.1 GCA_903920425.1 uncultured Pirellula sp.
CATCAGCGCTTCGTACTCGTCTTGGCAGCACTTGCATTGCTCGAGATGCCTCTTTACGGCCTCCAAAACTTTCGGAACCCCTGTTCCATCCAGTTCTGCTTGCGCGAATTGGTCCATCAATTCGAGGCATCCATCGCAACCCAGGCTATCAGGTTTGGCCGTGACAGTTAACTCGATCAAATTCGAAAGTTGATTAACGGTTAATTTCATAATGAATGCCTTATGCCAATGCCTCGAAAATGTCTTCGCTGGTGAGTCCCGCTCTCGCAAAACCCTCTTTCAACTTGTGTCTCGCGTCGTGAATCAATTTGTAGACCGCGTTTCGATTCATGCCTAACTGTTCGGCAATCTCATCGGTAGCAAAGTTGGAAAGGAACGCACGGGTCGCCAACCGCTGCTTGTCAGTCAGTTCGGTTTCAATCAACCGTTGCAGAACGCCAAGCACCTCGTGTTTCGATTCAGAATCGGATACACCCACTTCAGGATCTACTGCGATTTCGATGGAGTAGCCATTATCCGTGTTGAAGGCTTCCATGGAAACATCTTGATGGTATTTCCGACGAAGGGCACTGATGCCGACCCTCGTTGCGATGGTCATGGCCCAAGTGGTGAATTTACTGCGACCCTCGAACTGATCGAGCGACCCCAGGACTTTCATCAGTGCATCCTGAACGATGTCCTCCGCGTTGAAAGGCTTTCCGTAGCGATTGTTTAGTGATTTCCTCAACCCTCGCAATAAAAGATCACGCAGCTCTGCGATAGCATCATCGCGCACCTCGCCTTGCGCTCTGATTCGCGAGCATAGATCGTCATCATCAATCATGTCACAGTCCGTTTCATTCAACTTGGGTTACCGAGGTAAATCGTGAGCTAGCCCTCGGTCACATGGGATCGGTTTGCTGGCGCAGCAGGAAAATCAACAAAAACGCAGGCGGTATTCTGGAAATAGTTGGTAACGCCCTTTTCGCCAATCGCAGTGTCGAGCGAAAAACAACGGATTGGACTTCGAAACATGTTCTCGCATCGGAACGGTGAACGCGGTAACTGTTGCGGACTTGGACCTATCTCAAAAACGCCAACGGCAATTCGGGAACAGATCTTTGACGCGATGTAGGGAGAGGATCTTACGAACTATTTCTCCTACAAACGTTCTTTTTGGAGGCGAGTCTCGCGTTCCGTGGTTTATCGGCCTTTGCTGGACGCTACGGTCGCCGAACAGGACAGACAGCGAGAAAACCGATCGGCAAGACCTGCAATGTCCCTATTTCGGGCGATCTCGAAAACGGCGGACCTGCAGGCGGGTCAAGAAATCGCCGGTTTATCGACTGATTCGCAGCGCGATCCATTCTTTAAAAACAGTCTGCACTCGCTGCAATTCCGAGGCGTTGGGCATGAATGCATTGAGCGTTAGAGGGCCGTCGCCGCCACCGCGAAAGTCTGCGGCAATAGGAACGACGTTGACGCCGGCCCGTTCTGCGAGCTTCATGGCTCTAGGCATATGAAAGGCGCTCGTCACGATCGCACAGCGGCCGTCACGCCACCACTCGGGGTGCGTTTTCAACGCAGCCATCTCGGCCGATGTGTTCTGTCCGGGCAAGTCGAAAATGGCCTCGGCTGGAATTCCTAGGTCCGACCAAATCTGCTTGGTCTGATTGGAGGGATCATCGCTTGAATCGAATTTTCCAAAGAGCGTACCGGTTACTTGCAAGACATCGCCCGTTGTAACGAGATGCTTTGCCTTTCCGGTCAAATAGAGTCGAGCCGCATAGCCGACACGGTCGCCGGCATCGCTGAATTGGGCGCGTCGATTTGGATCTTTGCTGGTTCCGCCTCCCAAGACCACAACGTAGTCCAAAGGGGTCGAAATAGTGGTCGGCACGCGATAGGGGCCTTCCCAAAAACGAAACAAGAACGAGGCAAACAGAGGTGTGCTCACGCACCATAAAGCACCAGCGGTGACGATCAGCATCCACCCAATTGTTCGCTCGAGGCGACGCAGCAGCACGCCACCCAAAACGAACATCACGATGATCGCCATGAACAACGGCTGTGCCATTCCCGTGATCATTTTTTCAGCGGCGCTTTTCCCGCTGATCAAGGTATTGGCAACCATGGGCAATAGGACCGCTACGAAAACAACAATTGCAGAGGGAGTTAGCCAAGCTCGCTTGAACGAGTTGCGAATGGAGGTGGGTGGGTTGCCGTCGATCATTTTTCTGGAAGCCTAATGAAGCCCTGCCAATCGGGAGGCGCAGTTCTTCCATGTTGTGCGATGAATACGGTGAGAAAGTCCTTTACGCGGTCTTCGGCTGGAACCTGATGCAACAGTCGGAAAGCTTCGCTCCAATTTCCATCCTGAAGGCTATCTAGTGCTTTTTCGTAAGCGAGTATGTGCGCGTTGGTCAACAGTTCGTCCGGGCCTTCTGGGGGCAATAGTTCGCTCACCATGAGGGGAGTGGTCATTCCAACAGGCAACACGCGTGCAACGCGTCGGGCTCTCGCGATCGTGGGATCTACCTCGTTCCTGACCCGGATGGCTGTGGATTCGTCCATCAAGATCGGCGCCCTCAATTGCTTGGTCATGCTTTCGAGTCGACTGGCTAGGTTTACCACGGGGCCAAAAACCGTAACCTTGACTTGATCGACCGTACCGATGCGCCCGGCAACGGCTTTGCCAGTGGCTATCCCGAGTCCAGCGCGAAACCCTGCTAGGGGATGTTTTTCAATTGCTGCAGCGGCTTCAAATTCGGCACGTATGGCCAACGCCGCCTGTGCTGCTTGCAGTACAGAACTTCGCTGTTCTAACGGCCATCCCCAAAAACCCATCGCCGCATCGCCATGAAAATCGCCGACC
>CAIXME010000596.1 GCA_903920425.1 uncultured Pirellula sp.
AGATTGTGATGGGTGGGCGATTGAGGCTAGCGATTCGCCGGAACTTTCACAAGTTCCGCTACGATTTCTGGTAGCGGAAGATGTGAATCTTCCGGAGCGGAGCCTTTACGCCAGGCGACTCAGATCGTGATGGATGGGCGATTGAGGCTAGCGATTCTCCGGAACTTTCACAAGTTCCGCTACGAGAGATGTCGTTACGACATCTTCCGCTACGACAAGTGGCAGCGGAAGATGTGAATCTTCCGGACGTTCTGGAATACGTAATCGATCTTCAATCGACTTCAGCGTTTACGAAATCAAATCGCGAATCACGCGGCCTTTGGTATCCGTGAGTCGAAAGTCTCGACCGGCGTATGGATACGTCAGCTTTTCATGATCCAGGCCCAGCAACGCTAGGATAGTTGCGTGGAAATCGACGATCGGGACCGGGTTCTGAACCGCTTCAACACCAAACTCACCACTGTTGCCAAACGCTTGTCCGGATTTGATTCCCCCTCCTGCCATCCACATGCTGAACGCTTTATGGTTGTGGTCACGGCCGTCTCGTCCTTGCGCATAAGGGGTGCGTCCAAATTCGCCAGTCCAGACGATAAGGGTCTCGTCCAGCAGGCCGCGTTGCTCCAGGTCCGTGATTAAACCGTAAAGAGGTTTATCAATTGCATCGCAGTTCTTCTGCAACGCTTCTTCGATATTGTTGTGGTGATCCCAATTTCCATGTGTTATCTCCACAAACCGAACGCCTGACTCTACAAGTCGGCGTGCCATGAGGCACTTGCCACCAAAGTTCTTGGTGTCGCGTTTATCGAGCCCATACAGTTGCTTGATGGCATCGGGCTCTTTGGAAACGTTCATAACGTTGGGGAGCTCTGATTGCATCTTGAACGCTAGTTCGTAGGAGTGGATCACCCCCTCGAGCTCCGCATCTTCTCGATCATGCATTAATTTCGATTTGTTCATCGCCTGAATGAACTCAAGCTCTTTCTTTTGTCGGTCGCTGCCGACGATGGGAGCAAGGTTCGCGATCTGCGTTTCTTCGATATCTTTGTTCTCAGCTCCGATTCGCATACCTTGGTAGTTTGCAGGTAGGAACCCGTTGCCGTAGTTTTGTGCGCCTCCTGTGCCCCCCGTTGGAGCAATGCTAATGAACCCAGGCAGATTTTCGTTTTCCGTTCCCAATCCATACAAAGTCCACGAACCTAAGCTTGGGCGGACGAACTGACTGGTCCCTGTATGCATGCGGACCATTGCTTGAGGGTGAGCTGGGATATCCGTTTGCATCGAGTTGACGATGCAAAGTCGATCAGCCTGCTTGGATAGCTCGGGAAAGAGACTTGAAATCCAAAGTCCGCTTTTACCGTGTTGGCTGAATTTCCATTTAGGAGCCATCCATTTGCTACCGGCCTTGGGCCCAGCCTTGCCATCCACGCGGAGCAGTTCCGGTTTGTAGTCAAACGTATCGACGTGGGAAGGCCCCCCTTTCATGCAAAGGAATATCACGTGCTTTGCTTTTGCTGGGAAGTGCGTCTGATTCCCCGAATCCTTGGCCGCCGCAAATTGTTTGGCCATCATGGACGAAAAAGCAAGCCATCCAAAACCGCATGCAGATTGCTGCAGGACGCTACGGCGTGTTAGCAGTGGAGTTCTCGTATTGCACATAGGTTGAATCATAAATGTTGCTCCCTAGTATCGAGCGGATGAAAACGATTTGGAATTTGCTTGCACGAACTGGTCTTTCTGACCTCTTTACTCGCTTGATACCCATTAATCCAAGTAGCGAAACTCGGCGGTAGCAAACAGTCCACGCACAATGCTAACCCACGCAGTTTCAGAACCTTCGGATTGGCTAAGCAGTTTACGTGCAAAGCCTTGTTCAAGAATGTTTGGACGACGATTGAGGATCCTGGCGTAGACGAATTCCAAGCGTTCATCGAACTTGTCGTTTGGTTTGCCTGGAAACGCTTTGAGTGCCGCTTTGGCAACGATTCCCGCCTGCGTTGCGACGGTTTGGTTGTTCAGCAAATACAGCGATTGGGATGGAACGTTTGTCGCTTCTCTCGCTCCTTGCACCGCATTGGCATCTGGTAAGTCGAACAGTTCGAGCATTTCGGGTGCCGCGGATCGTGGCAGCGAGAGATAGACAGAACGACAGATGTCATCGCTCAGGATTTCACCTTTCGCTCGCTTTTTGCTCGGTACACGATCAACGCGTGCGACGTTAAGCTTTGCTAGGGTCGTCGCTAGTTGCGGTTTGGGATCGAGCGTACCGGTTGCTGCTAGCATCGCGTCCCGAATCTCTTCCGCCTGCAGTCTTCGTGACTTGGCCTTCCAGCACAATCGATTCTCCGGATCCTTTTCCAAATTGGCCTTGGCTGTAGACTCAGGGACGCTTGACAGTTGGTAAGTGCGGCTGGTTGCAATCTCCCGTATCAACTTTTTGATGCTCCAACGATTGGCTTGGAATTGGTTGGCCAAATGGTCAAGCAGCTCAGGATGACTTGGTTTGTCACCTGTGATTCCAAAGTTGTCTACGCTGAGGACGATGCCTTGGCCCATCATCCAGTGCCAGACACGATTCACGGCCACACGGGACGTCATTGGGTTGCTGTCGCTTGCAATCCAATTTGCCAACTCCAGTCGACCGCTCTTGTTGGCCGGGATAGAGTACGCGGCGTGATCGTTGAATAGTTGCGGGACACTGCGCGCGATCTTCTTGCCAGGCATTTCGATATCGCCACGAGCAAGCAACGGACTATCGTCAATCTTGCCAAAGGCAGATTTGCGTTCCGGTGCCATGTACTTTACTAGTTTCTTCTTGGCGTCCGTTTGTGTTTCCGAAACCGGTTTGTCTGAGACTGCGAGCGCCTGAGCTTTGGGAGTTCCATCGTCGTGGAATGCGCTTAGTTTGAGTTCAAGCTCTGCCGCTTGTATTGCGAGCTTACGAGCCTTTTGTTGAGAGGCCGTTTCTTTGGCAGCGTCGATACCCTTTTTACGTTCTTTTTTGTCCGCCTTTTGCTGGGCAGCAATTTCGGCGATTTCGCTGCGCATCTTGTCCAACTCGCCACGCATCTTTTCGTATTCCGCTTTTGGCATCGGCTCCAAAGCGACGGGAACGTTGACCGCGGATGGCAAGTCGATTGCGGGTGTTCCATTTTTTGTATTGGGACCACCACCTGCACCAAAATGCGTTTCAGTGGAAAGGAAGATGCCCGCTACCGAGGTGTACTCCGTTTGCGATACCGGATCAAACTTATGATCGTGGCATCGTGCGCAGGAAAAGGTGAATGCCATCGTGGATTGGAAGACTGCGTCGATCTGTTCGTCTGCTTGATCAACGGCAAATTGCTTGGGATTACGCTCATTTAAACCTCGCGATCCGATAGCCAAGAATCCCGTAGCGATCAAGTTCTGTGCATGCTCTTGTTCGTCTTTAAAAGCCATGAGGTCGCCCGCGATTTGAGCGATTAAAAACATATCGAACGGCATATCGCGATTGAAGGCGTCGATAACGTAATCGCGGTAACGCCACGCGTTGTTGTATGGCAAATTGGTGTCGCGTCCCGAGGACTCTGCGTACCGAGCAACGTCCAACCAATGGCGTCCCCAGTGCGCACCAAATTGTTCCGACCCGAGCAACTCGTCCACGACTTGTTCAATGGCGACTTTGCGAGGTGTTCCGGATCGGAGAGTTTCCAAAAAGGCGACTTGACGTTCTGGCGGCGGTGGGAGGCCGATCAAGTCAAAATAGAGGCGACGAAGCAAAACATCCGCGGGTGCATCCTCGATGGGCGTCACTCCCCCTTCGGATTGTTTTTTGGCAATGAACCTGTCGATATCGTTCCATGCCCATTGGCTGCCTGAGTCGGGAACGGCTCCCTTTTGAATGGCTTGGAATGCCCACCAGCTCTTCGCTTCGACATTGGTTTCCGATTTGGCATTGTCTGAGAGTTCTTCAACCCGAGGGTCCGGAGCTCCCATTTTTACCCACTTGGTCAAGTCGGCGATTTGTGAACGGGATAGTTTGCCCCCTGCCTCTTCTGGGGGCATCGCATACTCACTGTGTTCGTACTCCACTGCTTTGATAATCAAGCTAGTTTTCGGGTCACCAGGAATGAGCGATGGCCCACCCGAGCCACCTCGGAGCATTGCTGCCCCCGAATCCAATCGCAATCCACCCTCCGCCAGATTCGCATCAAGCGAATGGCAGGAGTAACATCGGTCTACCAAAATGGGGCGGATCCGACTCTCGAAAAACTGCAGGTCTTGCTTGGATAGTTTTTTCGCAGTGCCAGCGGGCTTTTTTGTATCTTCCGCAAACGAAAGCAGCGTCCCAAAGGCCAGCATTGTCAGGAAAAAACTACATCCTAGTGCGATTCGCATATTGATACGTCTCTAGAAACCTGGAAAAGCCGGTCGGAAAAGTCCCTTGGGGTATGCAAACACTCGCCAGGACAAAAAGTGTCGTCGCCAAGAAACAATTTTCCCATTTCGATGACTCGGAGTCGTTCAGCGATTCCACTTTTCCAAGATCGATCCCAAATACGCAAGCAATGGGATCATTCGAAACGGATTAGCGGTATCGCGCAGAATCGATTAGCTGGGCGATTAATGGCAGCAGTTGCTTCTTGCGGCTAACGACATTGTCCAGTTGGTACAAATTGCGATCGAGCCTAGGATAATTGATCTCATCCCATTCCTCGGATTCGTGGCTTAGCAATAAAAGCGAACCATTGCTCACGACATCGGTAATGAGCAGTGCCGAAAAGTCTAATTTCTGCGCGCTTGAAAGTTGTTCGAGTGCCGATCGCAACTCATCTTTTCGATCCCAAAACAGATCAAAGCCATTCTCTTCGATTTGTGAAATCGAGAACTTTTGTCCGTGTTCCGTGAATTCCTTACAATCTTCTCGAACCACTTCGGCTGGTGTGCAAGTCCGTAATGCGGATCCTATCTCGAAAAACTCTTTGGCATACTTTGCCAGGTCAACATTGCACAGCGGCTCAAGCCAACTCAAAACGTCTCGATCCACATCGGTGGTTGTAGGTGATCGCAGATACAGTGTGTCCGAAATTATTCCGGATGCCATACACAGCGCGATACCTGGTTTGGGCGCGATTCCTGCTGCTCGAAACTGACGTGCAACGAGAGTGCAAGTCGAACCGACGGGCTCATTGATGAACCGGATAGGTTGCGTCGATTTTAAACCGCCGCCCAACCTATGGTGGTCGAGCACCTCAAGGATATCTGCTTCTTCGGCGCCATTCACGGCTTGGCTAAGTTCGTTATGATCGACCAGAATCAGTTTCGGCTTGGGCGGATTGACGAGGTCCGACTTGGAAAGCACGCCGATCAAAGAGCCTGCATCGGTTACTACAGGGAAAATAGGCTCCGAGGATTTTTCGACGATCAGTCGGGCTTCGTCGACAGGCTGTTTTCCCGAGAGGGAGATGAAATGCGTATCGATTGCTGAGTCGATAAACTGCGAAGACTTGATTCGCATCGTGGTCGTCGCTGTATCGAATGGACTGAGAATAACAGCGACGTTTCTCGCTTGTGCTAATTGAGCCAAGCCGGAGGACAGGGTGTATCCGCCGGTTACAACGAGCGCTCGGACGCCATGCTCGATGGCTGGCAATTGGATCGTAGGTCTATCACCACCCACAACGATCAATCGTTCGGCTGGGAATTTCTGCATCCGCTCCGTAAATCCACCCGCGCTCATGGCTCCCACCATCACCAACAGTTCGTCATGTTGTGTTGGGTTGATCGAGTGCTGGAATCTACCCCCGATCACTTCGCAGATCTTGTCGAGACTGGTTTTCACTGTCCGCGTCTTGAGCGGATCTCCATCGTCCTTAAAGATCAGGTCCATCAGTTGTAGCAGAGACAAAATCCCGACGACGTTTCGGTTGTCATCGACAATCGGAATCGCGCGTAGCTCTTGCTCCTTCATTCGCTGATAGACTTCGTAAAAAACATCCCCATATTTGGCGGTTGTGACGCCGAGTTGGCAAACATCTTCTACTTCTGGGCGAACATCCATCACAATCCGTGGAGGCGACACTCCCGCACGCTTCAACACAAATTCGGTGCGCTTGTTTGGAGTGCCACAACAAGCGGCGACAGCCTCTGGACGGCTCGTTTGTTGCAACAAATCAGCGTACGCAATAGCGGAACAAATTGCGTCGGTATCGGGATTTCGATGCCCAAAAACAAGTACACTCATGACGGATATAACATTTGAGACGAGCAATAGGTGTGCAATACCCCCTAGTCTACCACATCAACAAGCCCCACTTGTTCATAGGCCGTAGAAGTTGCCGAAACTTCCGTGCTTGCAGCATCGAAAGATGCTAAATCTTCCGCCTGCCAGGACATCGAAAGAAGCTAATCCGCTGTATTCGTCGCAAAAAAAGTAATCCCTGGTCCAGCGATGGTATTCTTCCCCCTGGCGGTTCCCGTGCTCTGGCTCGATGGCGTCGATGTCACACCTAGTCCTGTGCCAGGTGCGCGATGACTTAGCAGCTACCAAGCCATCGCCCCTCCTACCAGCGTTGCTTCGCCTCAAGATGAGGCTGGTGGTGTTGCTTCCACTAATTACCAGCTTCAGGCAAGGATCACATCACGTCACAAAGGCAGAATCCCACTGCTGCGGTAGCACAAGGCTGCAGAGCTCCGTCTACTCAAATGCCCGTATAGTTGAACGGTGTGATGGCTTTCAATTCTCGTTTGATCTCTGCCGAAACATCTAACGTTTCGATGAATGATGAAATGGTGCTCGCGTTGATGGCTTCATTGGTTCGCGTGAGGCCCTTTAGTGCTTCGTATGGTTCGGGGTACGCCTCGCGTCTCAAAATCGTTTGGATCGCTTCAGCCACAACAGCCCAATTCGATTCCAGATCGGCGTTAATGGCCGATTCGTTTAGCAGCACCTTGCCTAACCCTTTGAGCAAGGATTTGAAACCGATCAGGGAGTGAGCGATGGGGACCCCGACGTTTCGCAAAACCGTGGAGTCGGTCAAGTCTCTCTGCAATCGCGATATCGGTAGCTTGTTGCTCAAGTGATCGAAGACCGCGTTGGCGATTCCGAAGTTTCCTTCGGCATTCTCAAAGTCAATCGGATTCACTTTATGCGGCATAGCTGACGAACCTACCTCGCCCGCCTTGATCTGCTGACGGAAATAGTTCATTGAGATATAGGACCAAAAATCCCGGCTCAAATCGATCAAGATCGTGTTAATGCGTCGCAGGCCGTCGAAGTACGCTGCCAAGTGATCGTAGTGCTCAATTTGCGTCGTCGGGTTAGAGCGATGCAAACCGAGTGAAGCAACGAATTTGTCTCCGAACGCGTTCCAATCTACTCCCGGGTAGGCGACATGGTGCGCATTAAAGTTTCCAGTCGCTCCTCCAAATTTTGCGGCATATGGGACGTTCGAAAGCAACGCTAATTGTTGGCGAATACGCTCGCTAAAAACGCGGATCTCCTTCCCGAGTCGCGTGGGTGAAGCCGGTTGACCATGGGTTCGAGCAAGCATCGGAACGTTGTCCCATTGGTTAGCCATGTCGTCTAATTTCGCAAGCACCGAGAGAATCGTTGGCAGTACGACCGCCTCGTGAGCTTCTTTGATCAGCAAGGGAGTCGCTGTATTGTTGATATCCTGCGATGTCAGTCCAAAGTGAACAAACTCTTTGATTCCTGCGAGGCCGATCTGATCCATCTTTTGTTTGATAAAGTACTCGACCGCTTTAACGTCGTGGTTCGTCGTTCGCTCGATCTCTTTGACTTTCATGGCGTCGTCATCCGAGAACTGCTTGTAAATCGCGGATCGCAATGCTTCAAATTGCGTTGGCGAGACATCGGCTAGCTGTGGTAAAGGCAATTCGCAAAGCGCGATCAAATACTCTGTTTCAATTCGCAATCGATATTGAATCAACGCACCTTCGGAGAAATATTTTGACAATGTCTCCGTTTGGATTGAGTAACGGCCATCGATAGGAGAGATCGCTCGCAGCGCAAAAGATGTCATGGTTCAGGTAGTCATAAAGGTCAAAACGAAAAATGGAATGAAAGCAATCTAGTCGTTTTTCGATGGCTTGGAAATTGCCATAGACGCGATCCTACGGATTCTGCGACTATCACCACGTCTTTGATAGTGGCAGGGGTAGGGAACGATTCGGCGTGAGGTTGCATTCATGAGTTATTCAAAGCTAAATTCGATCATCGGGGCTGCACTTTTATCATTAGGGTGTTGCGGCTGCGCATCGCAAAATCCTTGTCCTCCCTACCCGGTTTATCCTCAGCAACAGTATCAAGCTTACCCGCCCGGGTATCAACCTCAGGCAGGTATGCCGATTCAATCAAGCCCGATGGTTGGTCAGCCTAATCCCAATATGCAGCCGGTCGCCGGTCAGCCTGGCTATGGAACAATACCAGCTTATCCGAACCAGCCTGTCGCCAATCCTTATCCGCAGCAGCCATATCCCGGGCAGCCTTACGGAGCTCAGTACGGGTATTCTCAACCTCTTATTGGGCGATAACACACGCACTTCAGAAGATCCGTTGATAGTTGCTTCGCCCTCTAGGGATGCAACAAAAAGCAGTTTGCCCGTGTGATCTTTGCCGCACGCATCAACGAAGCCGCGAGCAAGCATCCAGACGATGGCAGTGAGATGCCAGGTTTGGCTGCGGAGATGTGCTGAAAGGCTACGAGGTCGGTCGCGTGCCGATGCTAGTTCACTTTGCCGCAGATGATTGTTGCATTGTGGCCACCGAACCCAAAGCTATTGTTCATCGCAATATCGACCTTGGCCTGGCGAGCATGGAGCGGCGTGTAGTCGAGATCGCAGTTGGGATCCGGCGTTTCCAAATTGATGGTTGGCGGGATGACGTCATGGTAGCAACTCAGGATCGACAAGATCATTTCAATGCTGCCGCTTGCGCCGAGTGCGTGGCCAAGGTGGCCTTTCGTGCTCGAAATCGCGACCGTTCTTGCCGCTTCTCCGAAGACGTTTTTCACCGCGATCGTCTCGGCTTTGTCGCCTAGAGGAGTGCTCGTTCCGTGGGCATTGATGTAGCTGATGTCGGATGGAGACAATTTGGCATCTCGCAATGCGTTGATCATCGCGCGACCTGCACCGCGACCTTGTTCGTCTGGTGCCGTGATGTGTCCGGCGTCACACGAACCGCCGTAACC
>CAIXME010000597.1 GCA_903920425.1 uncultured Pirellula sp.
CAATAGCAAAGCAAGAGCGAGCCCTGCGCCAATCACCCATCCCATAAATCAATCCTTTTGCTGACCAGAACTTGGATGCGCATTTCTCGCAACGACTAAAGTGATCGCGGGAAAGTCAATGATCGTCCTCGAACAATTAGTAAGCATACTGGCAAGGCAGCGCACACAAGCGAAAGCACACTCGGTTCCGGGACCGCCGTCAACAACCCCTCTCGAAAAATAAAGGATTACTCATTTGGCGAAGGATTGCTGTTTACAAAGGCGAGTCCACCGGCATAGGGAACGTTGGTTCCAAACCAAAACACATCGTCTGTCGCCATTAGTTCCAATCCATATACTGTTCCCGGCGAAAGGGCTATTCGACTCGGGAACTCAAAAAAAGCATATGAACCTGGTGTCGGCGGATCGGTGCCGAAGAACGCTGGAAGGGTAACGGCGTTAGTCGCTCCAAGCGAAGGCCCAAGAACACCTAGCCGAAGGTTAATTGTTACTGTCGACGGCCTCAAAAACGTATGCACTTTCAATTCAACAGCATCTACTCCGTCGAGCGTTGGAGTAAAAGTCTGAACCATTGTTGAAAAGAAGGCATTCGACGCCCCCGCTGGTGATGGCCCGGTATGCTCTTGGTCAATCGTCCCAATGATACCAGCGTTCACCGCTCCCAAGTGCGAGAGCAAAATGAAAACAACGTCCCATGTAGTGTACAGAATATTTCGATTCATCTTTTTCTCTGCCAAACGGCTAGAGTTACTGAGCGTCCGGCTTTAACTATCCATTGAAAAGAAACCCATTCGCACACTCCATAGCACGCGATTGCTAACAGCTGCTTTCGTGCGATACGCCAGCGAGTTTGTATCGTGATTTCCTGCGGATTATTTTACCACGAAGGGCACTGAGAGCACGAAGAAAATCAAACGAAAGAACGTATGATGCTCTTTGATTCTGGTCGCTTTGGTGCTCTTCATTGGTCTGATCCTTTGTCCGGCATTGTTGGTGGTTCGACTCGAACAGATTGTCGCGATAAATCTTCGTCCTAGTCGTGGCCTTCGTGGTGAGAACCTTTACCACGTTGCTTCAGCAACACCGGAGTCAGCATCAAACTTCCAACCTGCCGTTGTCTTCGTCATCCTTTGCGCAAGGGTAGCAACACTCCACCCTGGAACTTCGAACTTTAGATCGATGGTAGTTTTATCGACTTTCCTGATCGCAAAAACTCGAAAGCGGGTTGCAGTATCTTTAGCATGCTGGAGCCACTGGCGTTGAGATTCTGCGTTGCCGATTTTGGCTGGATAATCAAAGCAGGCTTCGTTGACGTCGAGCTTTTGTTCACGCACGGCCCACATAAATGTTTGCAAGGTCGCCTGTGGAGTATCGAAGCCAACGTTTCGCCATGATGACGCTTCTAGCTGTTTCTCAGGTAATATCTGGATTTTCAAAGCCGCTTCCTTTTCCGTATCAGGCGACTGAGACCTCGCAGTCATAAGGACTACAGCAAATCCAATTTGAAGAGCAACAGCGAGGCAAAAGACAGCTTTGCGTTTCATAGGCGAATCCTTTCAGGATACTGAGAACTTAAGAGTCTCACGATACACACATTCGGCTGGGCGGCAAAGATGGACTTCATGAGGATGCTGGCGATCAGCGAGCCTGTGCATCTGACTCGATGTAGTTTCGACGGCCTATCGAGAGAACCTAGCCGGTCTTGTGCAGCGCCATTCGGGGCTCAGCGGCCAGCGATTAGCGATTAGGGATTAGCAAGTGGGAAGTTAATGCGAAAACATAAGGCTTCACCGGAAGTTTTACAACGTCCGCTACCGGGGAAGACGAATGCTATTCTGACGGAAGTTTTACAACTTCCGCTACCTGGGAAGACGAACGTGCCTACCGGAAGTTTTACAACTTCCGCTACCTGGGAAGACGAACGTGCCTACCGGAAGTTTTACAACTTCCGCTACC
>CAIXME010000598.1 GCA_903920425.1 uncultured Pirellula sp.
AATCGCAGGTAGCGGAACTTGTGAAAGTTCCGGCGAATCGCCAGTAGCAACCGCCCGTCTTGGATATCTGGAATCGCCATGCATCAAGGCTCCGCTCCGGAAGATTCACATCTTCCGCTACGAGTGCTTCCCACTTTCTGCATGGGAAATGAACAGGAGACCACCGAGGAAACGGAGGAAACACCGATTTCAAATCTCCGTTACCTCTGTTGCCTCTTGTTCAATTTTTTGTTTGAAAACGAACTCGGCTATTAGACTCGTAGCGGAACTTGTGAAAGTTCCGGCGAATCGCCCGACGCAACCGCCCATCCTGGATATCTGGAATCGCAATACATCAAGGCTCCGCTCCGGAAGATTCACATCTTCCGCTACATAGAAGCCACCGGAAGATTCGCATCTTCCGCTACCAAGTTCTCGCCAGAAGATTAAGATCTTCCGCTACGGCAAGATACTTTGAATGCGGACATCCCATTGGATTCCCAATAAGAAATCGAAAGGCGAATCAGCTTGACAACGAACATTGAAATCGCGACCGCCTTTGAAGAGATGGCCGATCTGCTCGAGCTTTCAGGGGAAAACGCATTTCGAATCCGTGCTTATCGCAATGGAGCCAAAGCGATACGAGACTCGAGCGAATCCATTGCTCAATTGATCGCCAACGGCACGGACCTAACGACGATCGATGGTATTGGATCCACGCTGGCTGAGAAGTCCGTTGTGCTGGTGACAACGGGTCATTTGCCACAATTAGAAAAACTGCGGATCGAAGTTCCGCCAACCCTGCGCGACATCATGCGAGTTCCAGGAGTAGGTGCCAAGAAAGCGATGCGGCTCTTCCAGGAACTTCAGGTTGTCGATTTGCAGAGCTTGCGTGCGGTATGCGAATCAGGCTTGGTCGCCGAACTCAAAGGCTTCGGAGCAAAAACGCAACAATCCATTTTGCAGAACATGGAGATTGCAGAAAAGGCAGCCCATCGATTGATGATCGATGAAGCGGACTATTTGGTCGATCAATTGCGAACGCACATGCAAACATGCAGCGCAGTTCAACGCTTGGATTTCGCAGGCAGCTACCGCCGCGGAAAAGAAACGGTTGGCGATCTCGATCTTCTAGTGATCAGCGAGAACATCGCGATGGTGATGGACCATTTCGGAGCGTTTCCCGGCGTCCACGAAATCATCCAGCGTGGCGACACCAAGATGAGTATTCGCGTGACCGACTCCTTTCAAGTCGACTTGAGGGTTGTCGCGGAAAACTCCTGGGGTGCAGCTCTCCAATATTTTACAGGTAGCAAAGAGCATAACGTCCACATTCGTGGGTTGGCAAAGTCCAAAGGGATGAAGATCAACGAATACGGAGTTTTCGACGCAGACGATGAATCGAAATGGCTGGCAGGAACGACCGAACAAGATGTATACGCGATCGTTGGACTCCCTTGGGTACCACCTGAATTGCGAGAGGATCGAGGGGAATTTGAAACTGGAAAACAATCGATATGGAATCGATTGATTTCATTGTCCGACATCCGAGGCGATTTGCATATGCACACCGTCGCAACCGATGGTGAGAACACAATCGAAGAAATGGCCGAAGCCGCTCGGTCCAGAGGGCTCAGCTATATCGCAATTACGGACCACTCCAAACGGGTCAGCATGGCTCGCGGGCTTAATGAAGTCGCTGCCCTCGCGCAGTGGGCGGAAATAGATCGCATCAACGCAAAGTCTGATGGCTCATTTCATATCTTCAAAGGGATTGAATGCGACATATTGGAAGACGGCAGAATGGATCTTTCCGATGAGTGCCTAGCGCAAGCAGACTGGGTAACTGCCAGCATACACTATGGACAAAAGCAACCACGCGACCAGATCACACAGCGTATTTTAAACGCGATCGAGAACCCATATGTGCATGCGATATCTCACCCCACAGGCCGACTGATCGGTCGTCGCGAAGCGTACGATGTGGATCTTAGCGCCGTTATTCAAGCTGCAAAAAAGTATCGTAAGTGTCTGGAGCTCAACGCCAACCCATCGCGACTTGATTTGAACGACATCAATACGATTGCGGCCATAGACGCAGGGATCACGATTACGATCAACACAGACGCTCACAGTATCGCGAACATGGACCTGATGAAATATGGCGTCATCCAAGCGAGGCGCGCTGCAGTCTTGCCTGAAAATGTCCTCAATTGCAAATCGCTAGACGAGATCAAACGTTATCTATCGGGTCAGTGATACGAGTTGAATAAGTTCCCTATGGCAACCACGTCTCAAGCGTAGCGGAACTTGTGAAAGTTCCGGCGAATCGCCAGTCGCAACCGCCCGTCTTGGATATCTGGAATCGCAATACATCAAGGCTACGCTCCGGAAGATTCACATCTTCCGCTACGAGTGCTTCCCACTTTCTGCATGGGACATGAACAGGAGACCACCGAGGAAACGGAGGAAACACCGATTTCAAATCTCCATTACCTCTGTTGCCTCCTGTTCAATTTTTTTGCTTGAAAACGAACTCAGCTACTAGACGCGTAGCGGAACTTGTGAAAGTTCCGGCGAATCGCTAGCAACAATTGCCCGTCGTCCGTATCAGGAATCGCTAAACGTTTAGGCTTCGCACCGGAAGATTCACATCTTCCGCTACCTGATTCCTTCGGAAGATTCACATCTTCCGCTACCAAGCCTGGGCGATCCGATTTCTCACCTACTTTTTCGCAGCGACTTTACTTAGCCACGCTGCTGCTTGCGTACTCCAATCCGTTACTGGCATGCCATCGACGTGCCTTAATCCGTATCCATGACCTCCCGTGGCGAACATGTGCAATTCGCACGCAACCTTCACCTTGGTCAATTCAGCCGCCAAGCTTAAACTGCTAAGAGGCGTTACGGGGTCATCCCAGGCGTGAACGAAGAAAGTAGATGGCGCGTTGGCTGTTGGTCGGAGTTCCTCGAGCAATACGCCCTCTTTGTTCACGAGATACGCTGGATAGATGAGTAGCGAGAAATCCGGACGGCAGGACACTTCATCGACCTTATCTTGGACCGTGTACTTGCGATCTTGGAATTGCAAAGAAGCTCTCGCGGCAACTTCGCCGCCTGCCGAAAAACCAAGAACACCTATCCTGTTGGGATCCAGCCCGAGCTCTACAGCCTTAGAACGTACGAGACTGATGGAACGTTGCACATCCATCAAAGCGCCGGCACACTTGAAAGCATTGGTTAACGAAGGGACTCGATACTTGAGAACGATTCCCGTTATTCCGATCGAATTAAGCCACTGAGCTACTTCCACTCCCTCAAGATCGTAGGCCAGCAAGTTGTGCCCGCCCCCCGGACAGATGATCACACTGGCCCCAGTATCCTTGCTCGCTTCCGGCTTGTAGATCACCAATTCAGGCTTAGAAACATTGGTCACCAAATAGATTGGCTTGCCCGCAACATACTTGGTCCCGCCTTGAGTGTGCTCGCTCTCGGGAACTTTTACCGTTTCACCAGGAACTTTATCCGGCCAAACGGCAATTACTTGCGGCTCCGAACCGAATGCGATCGCAAAGTTACCGATCGCAAAAAACACGACCGGCAACAACGCACGACCGATAACGAAGGAGAGGTTTCGACTATTCATCAGCAAATAACCCTTGAGGAACAAGTTGCCCATCGCGCGACGCGAACATTCCGCATCACCAAGGATACAAACTACCCGTTGGCTCCCGAATTGTCAGCCTGGCTGGCCGGCGAATTTGGGGATCGAATACGAAATGTTCTCTGTTACTCGAGGGAAATCCCGTTCCTATGGATACGGAGAAAGCCTACCGTTAATTATGCGATTTACTACTAGACTCCAGGGGTCAACGACACTTGCGAAACAGGGGTAGCCATATCGGCAACCACAGTCGCTTCGGGCTCAACCGACGTTGCACTGGACTCGTGGTTTGAGTCGGCTTCAAGAAACCGAAGCCCATACGATAATACTCGGTAGTTTGCGTACAGAAAGAAACCGAGTGCAGCAACCACTCCCAGCAACATCCAAAGCCGACCCGCGATAACAAGCGAAGCCAGCATGCCATTGATGAAGAAGGTTGGCATAATCATGATCCCCAACGCAGCATATCGCCTCCCGTTGGTGCTGCTATCCGATTTGCGCGAACGCCAGTAACTCACTGCGCTCACAATCGTTCCCAAAAATAGCAACATCATCCCAAAAACCAACCAAGGCTCTTGGTGGTGATTCATCCCCAT
>CAIXME010000599.1 GCA_903920425.1 uncultured Pirellula sp.
GGCTACCAGACCATTGCCGCGCACATCCCTCCTCCACCTGGCCTTCGGCCAGGTGGAGGAGGGAGTGTTAACGGGCGGCATCCTTGTAGCCAGCCAGTCATGCATCCATCGGGGCAAGCCCGATGGTGTGCCAAGAGCAGCGTCTATCAATTCTCTGGAAGCTAAAAAGAAAACTAAAAAGGGGGCAGGTCTCTTATGTACTATTTCATGTAACTGCACCGAAGTGAATGCTTTTATGTCTATTGGATTTAGAATTCCAGTGAACACACGGTCGAAGAGATAGGAGAGTTGCTTTCGGGACTTGGGGGGCTATTGGGGCAACCTCTGAATTGATTGCGATTCCAGAGATTACTGGGAAAAGTAGATGTACGATGCTAGAGAGAAAACCTGGTTGGACTTCTAGTCGTAGGCCAACTGATCGAGTTAGCGAAGGGTTCGGCCGGCTTTGCGGGGATTTCACAGGCTGGAAGCCTATGCCACTTGTGTGGAGCGTTTCTCACAGGCTGGAAGCCTATGCCACTTGTGTGGGAGGTTTTCACAGGCTGGAAGCCTATGCCACTTTTGGAAAATCGATTTGACGGCCGTGTCTAACCGTTATGGGGCTTCTGGTCGCTCTCCGACCACTACCGAAAATCGATCTACCTTTCCTTTGCGGTCTACGGTCAGCTGGATCGTGGAACCCACTGGGGTGTTGCCGATGGCCAAAATCAAATCGTCCACACCGCGGACCTGCTGATCGTTGATTGCAGTGATCAAATCCCCTACGCTGAGACCAGCGATCGCGGCCGGAGAATCACCGCTGACAATCCGCCGCACCACTGCGCCGCGTGTTGGCATCCCTTCTACAATTTTTACGTCGTCAACTGGTTCGCCATCCTCGCCATCGGACGCCCTCAGCAGCTCTGCCTGCTGTTGCTGCCAATCCGATACCTTTACCAACTCGACTCCAAGCCATCCTCGTGTGATCTTGCCCGTTTCGAGAATCTGCTCAAAGATATCTTTCGCAATCTTGCTCGGTATCGCAAAACTAACACCTTGATAGGTTGTTCCGATGATGGCTGTATTGATCCCGATCAACTCACCGCGACCATTCACAAGCGGCCCACCACTATTGCCTGGATTCACAGCGACATCGCTTTGCATCAAATCGCTATATCGCGGCGACAAATACGGGTTGTATTGCGGCTCATCGGTAAATCGTTGACGTGAACGGCGCTCGTCGTATTTCGTACCCGAAAGGTCCAGCCGATGCTTGCTGCTCAAGATCCCAAAGGTGATTGAACCGGTGAGGCCAAATGGGCTTCCCACCGCCCAAACCGGTGCCCCCACTTCGAGACACTCACTATCTCCCCACGTGATCGGCAGCAAATCGTCCGCTTTGATTTTGATCACGGCCAAGTCAGTCGCCGAATCAACTCCAATCAATTCAGCTCGACATTGCCTCTCGTCGGAGATCGTCACGTTGATCTGGTTCTGCGGTTTCGCTCGCCCGTTTTCATCGCTGATCACATGGTAATTGGTCAAGATGTAACCTCGAGCATCGACGATCACACCGCTGCCTTGTCCTGTCATGCTGCGTTTGGGACGGTCCGGGCGGACGAGATCTTCGTAGGTCACATCGTTGTTTGGATTCTTTGCCTCGATCGTAATGTGGACCACACTAGGGCAAACACGGCGAGCCACCGTCTGCGACACACTCGATATGCCATCAAGCGACACTCGCTCTAACTGCTGCCCAGCAACTTCGTATTCCGCCCGCAATTGGCCTCGGTACCACGAATAACGTGAAAGCTCCAACATTGAGGGGAGCACTAAACGAAGGGCAATGAGCAAAACCAAAACGACCGAGAGACTGAGCACGGTCGATAGCAATAGAGAAGCGGAACTGGGGCCTCGCTGTTCGATTGATGGACTTGCACTCGATTCGGGAGCAGCCGACAATCCAGGCATAATGATCGCGGGTGTCGACTCCACAGGTAGAGTTCGGTTTGACGCCGCTACGCGCGACGATTCCAACACAGAATGCGAGTCGCCAAAAACATCCAAAGCGTCCGTGGTGGATTGTTGAGGATGCAAATTTTCATTTGCCGACAATGCAGATGGATCGGATTGCTCATCACTCATCACAGAAGCCTTTGCAAAATGGGATCTCCACTACAGCCTTGGGCGAGCAGATACCCTCGCATTTTCTCAAATCCAAACGACTAGTCCTACAATTGTACCTGAGTTGTCGATCCCCAAGCAATCATTTGTGCTGAGATTGGGGGGGACATAATTTGGAGGGGCTGCTGATGGAGTCTTCGAGACAGATTAGAATCGATCTAAGTTGGGAACCAAAAACCGACCGTCCGATAACAAAACGCCTACTTTTCGCCAGATGATGGAACTGTGAACGCTCAGAGCGCGATCGATTTAACGGCAGTCATTACGACCCCTGAAAACATCCAATTCGAATATCGGATCGCCGGTCCATTTCGTCGATTGCCAGCTTTGCTGCTCGACTTTGCCATCCGGGTTATCTGTTTCCTTGTTGCGTTCGTACTGCTATTGATCGTTGGGCTTTCGATTCCATTCTCGGGTTCGATTGCAACCATGCTGTTTTTGATTTTTTGGTTCGCTATCGACTGGTTTTACGGGTTGGTGTTTGAATCCAGCTGGAATGGCCAAACACCAGGAAAATACTTGACCAAGATCCGAGTGATTTCGATCGACGGCCGGCCGATCAACGGCTACCAAGCGACCGTCCGCAATTTTTTGCGCCTGGCCGACTTTGCTCCCATGGTTTCCTTGGAAATGTTTTTCGAAGATGCACCGGCTGTTTACATGGTTCCAACATTCTTGGTCTCACTGATCTGCATGTCGATCACTTCGCGATTCCAACGGCTTGGAGATATTGCGGCAGGGACGATGGTGGTTGTCAATGAACGGGCCTGGGTTCCCAACAACGTGAAACTGGAAGATCCCCGGATCGCTTCGTTGAGTGAGCACATTCCTGCGAACTTTAGGATGAGTTCGACGTTGGCCAAGGTCATCGCGTTATACGCCGAACGACGCACGCGCATCCCGACGGCTCGTAGGGCAGAACTCGCGTCTCATTTGGCCCGACCGTTGCTAAAGCAATTCCAGTTCCGCGACGACACGAGCCCAGATTTGCTTTTATGCGCTCTTTACTACCGCGAGTTCGTGACCAAAGATGCTTTTGTCGACACGAGAGTACAATCGCTCCCGTCCCCGTTGAAACGCGAGGCACCGGTGCCGTCCTCGGATGACTCCCCTGTGCAAGCGCCGATCTCAAACTCTCTTCCACCCATTTTGAATCCATCCACAACGGAATCAACGGCGACAGCCAATCCCATACCACTCGATCGCCAAGTCCTATGAGAATTGCTGAACTGCTCGAAAAAAGACGCCAAGGCTGGGTGGAACTTGAAAACATGTGCGATGCGCTACAGCGATCCAATTATCCATTCCACAAGAAAGGAAATCTGGTTTCCCGTTTCTCGGCCTTGTATCGCGCCGCGTGCACGGACCTGTCCATGGCGGATCAATACCAACTCCCGCCAACGACGGTCGAGTATCTTCATCGACTCGTGGGACGTGCCCATAGCCAACTGTATCGATCGCGGCAATTCCCATTTCGCAAGTGGATCTACTACATGTCGGTGGTGGCACCGCAGAGTATCTTTCGAGACATATGCGTCAAGGTTGCGTTTGTCGTTTTCTTTGGCCTGTTCACGCTGTCCGCCTTGCTTGCATGGTCCGAAGGAAACTTTCCAGGATTCGCGGAGCGCGTGCTGGGCAGCGAACAAATCGAGCAAATGGAACAGAGCTTCGACAAGCCGCTCGCTGGCAACTTTGACCGTTACGTAACGATGTCTGGCTACTATATCAAACACAACACGAGCATCGGCCTGCAGTGTTTCGCATTGGGGCCCCTCATATTGCCATCGTTGTGCGCTCTGGGTTACAACGGCGTTGTACTGGGCGCATCGTTTGGGTACATGACTCGTTCTGACGTCGAGCAGGGTGATGTATTCTTTCAGTTCGTTACCGCGCACGGAGTCTTTGAATTGACAGCCATTGCACTTTCCGCCGCCGCCGGGCTTCGATTGGGTGTTGGTCTATTTGCCACCGGCGGCCTTAAGCGACTCGAATCGTTTCGTCTCAACGCCGAGCGTGCACTACCGATCATCATGACGTCGGTAATGTTGTTCTTTATGGCCGCGTTTACGGAGGGTTTCCTTTCTCCGTCATCATTGCCGTATATCGTCAAGGCCAGCTTTGCTGTGTTCAGCTCAGGGCTATTGATGTACTACTTTGTGGTTCTGGGATACCCACGTCCGGAGATCGACGAAATCCTTGAGGAGAGTGAAGACAACCCCTGGCGTAAAATCGGAATCGAATATGCAGCTCGATAGAACAGCAATCACGATTTCACAACGAACGGGGACGGAACTCGTCGACTTGAGCCTGATCGTGCTGCGACGTAACTGGGGCCTGATATCGTTGCATTCGATGTTGGGAATCTTGCCTTTTGCGCTCATCAATTTTGTCTTGCTCTGGCCGCTGACTCAATACGACACTTTGTTAATGGCATCGAGAGACTTTGCCAGCAGCGATCTATTCCAGGTCCGCTATCTCTGTATCATGACCGGCGTCATTTTGATCGAAGCCCCTTTTGCGTTGAGTGGCCTCACATACTTTATCGGACAATCCGTATTCATCGAACGTCCAAGCGCACGCAGCGTATGGATGTCCGTCTGGCAGCGCATGGGTGCCATGATTCTCATCGTCGGTTTGCTTCGCTTGTCGATGTTTGTATTGGTACCGATGATTTTCTTGTTCGCGGACCCGGTCTTTCGGCCAGAATTCGAAGTCCCAATCTACTTGTTTTTGATGTGTGGCTATGTCTTTCTGATCAGAGGATTCCGGCCGTTCGCAACGGAGATTTTGTTATTGGAGCGTTGTCCATTGGTAAAGCCAAAAAGCAGACCAGACCAACTCGCCTACTCATTGCGATCGAGCTCCATCCATCGCAGCCTATCCGGCGAGCTCTTTGGAATGCACATTGGCGTATCGATCGTCGAATTCCTGACCGCGGTTTCTCTCATCATGAGCTCGATGTTTTTGATCGGGGTTTTGACAGGCACATGGCGGTGGGGGATGTGGATGGATCTGTTTCTGTTTCCGCTGATCGTTTGGTGCACTGCAATTTGGGGAACGATCATTCGCTTCTTGCTGTACATGAACTCGAGGATTCGAACCGAAGGATGGGAGATCGAATTGAGACTCAAAGCGGAAGCTCAACGAATGGAGGCCAAATCATGAGCCTCGCCTACCGTGTTTTGCAATGGATCGCGCGCACCACGCCGATCATCCTCGTCTTGTTGTTTATCGCTGATCGATCAATCGCTCAGCAGGAC
>CAIXME010000600.1 GCA_903920425.1 uncultured Pirellula sp.
CACGTAAACTATGCCGGCTCCGGAAATTTTTTTGAATATTCCATTTGCACCGTGATGAAACGAAACGTAGGTTTCCGCGGCTTGAAAAGGCCCCCCGAATAACGTGGAGAGCATTTTGCTAAACAAGAGTAGCCCGGAAGCAAGTTTATTTCACAGGTAGTTTTATGTTCACAACGCCAAAAAGAAGCCGTCGTTCCGCATTCAGTCTCGTCGAACTCGTAGTGGTTGTTCTGATTGTTGGAATTCTAGCGGCCGTCGTCGCTCCTAAAATGTTTGACACTGCAGGCGAAGCACGCGACTCAGCTACAAGGGCATCTCTTGCTGTGGTTCGCGATGCGATAGAGCTCTACCGATCCCAAAACGGTTCTTACCCTTCCGCGGCGAACATAAAGACCGACCTCAGAAACTACTACAAGGGAACGTTTCCCAAGGTTCAGACGTCCAAGGTCGGCACGGCCAAGCAGAACAACGATGTTGCTGCGAGTACCGCTGATCCGATCACTGTCGTCACCGGCAATAACGGCTGGGCTTACAACGCAGCTACGGGTGAATTCGTTGTGAATCACACTGACTGCCTCGCTTGGTAGTGATGTCCCCAATTTGTGCCCCAAAGTGAGCTGATCCATGACTACCGAAAAGAAGATTCTCGTTGCTGAAGACAATGTCGTTTTAGGCGATGTCGTTCGATTCAATCTGGAGCGGGCTGGATTCAACGTGTCGTTAGTCCGGTCGGGCGATGAAGCATTGAGACGGCTCACGGAAGAACCGTTTGACATTCTGGTAACCGACTACGAAATGCCGGTTATCAACGGTTCTGAACTGTGCAGGATGATTCGCGAGGAACTCAAACTCGCCTCGCTGCATATCGTTATGTGTTCCGCAAAGGGGTTAGAGTTAGATCGCGAAGAGCTAAAGACGCGATTTAATCTTGAGGCCATTCTGTTTAAACCATTCAGTATTCGCGAACTCACAAGCTTGATCGACAAACTAAACAGTTCATCGGCTATTCCAGTCGTGCCCAGCATTCCTACACCCAATCTCAATCCGACTAGATAGTCCTATGATCGTTGCCCATCCCACTCGCAGTTTGACGCGACGACTTAGCGAACAGTATTTGATGTATGGATTGGCTGGACTTTTTTGTTTCGCCGTCGCTGCAATCAATCTTTCCTGGCACGGCACGTTTTTGAATTCCATTCCATCCGCGGTAGGCATTCCGCTGGCATTGCTTTTGGTTGGATCTTTCGCGATCAAGCGAACATCTCGCTGGCACGAAAACATTGATCGGCAATTGAGTCGGTTTGCAAGTTCAGGCGGAAAAACAGTACAAGAATTGCGACCTTTGCCCGCAACAGACGCGTTGGCTAATGGTTGGAATCAATTGTTGGCACGCGTGCACGAGCACTCTGCCTGGAATGGTGTCGAAAGAAGACTTTCCGAAGCGGTGCATTCTCAGCAAGCGCGCCGTTGGGAAACCGTATTTCAGAACCTATCTGATGGGATTGTCATTTGCGATCCCGAGGGATTGATTATTCAGCATAACCGAGCATTCGCTGTTCAGGTCACAGGATCCGATTCGGAATCGATGGTTGGTGCCAACCTAATGCAGAGCTTGGAACGTCTCGGCGAGAATGTGACGGAGAAATTGTGTGGGCTAACAGCCAACCATACGAATCAAGTGATCGAAGTTCAACGAACGGACGACATTACTCAAGGAGTGTGGCGGTTGAGCAGAACGTTACTGGAGAGTGACGCCAATGGCTCAAGCGATTCTATTTGGACGTTACGAGATATCACACAACACAAATTAGTAGAAAATGCGAGAGAGCAATTTGTTTGCACCGCGACACACGAGCTTCGCACGCCGCTTGCAAACATCCGCGCATATACCGAAACCTTAGCCCTTGCGACCGATATTCCGATAGAACAGCAGCAAGCCTTTTACAATACGATCAATAGTGAAGCGACGCGTCTTGCTCGGTTCGTAGATGAGCTGCTCAACATTAGTCAGATGGAAGCGGGGGCAATTACGATTCGCAAGCACGATGTGCAACTCGAACGATTGCTTGAGGAGATCTTGGATAGCCAGCGACCACTCGCGTTAGAAAAGAATCAGACGTTTGAGTTTTCCGTGCCACCTAAGCTTCCAAAGATATTGGCCGATAAAGATAAACTAAATGCTGCCCTGACCAACCTATTGGGGAATGCGATCAAGTATACACCTGAAGGTGGCAAGGTCTCGATGCGAGTTGATGCCGAAGCGCATCGGATACTTTTCATTGTTGAGGATAGCGGATTTGGTATTTCGCAAGAAGAACTGCCCAAGCTATGTAGCAAGTTCTTCCGAAGTAGCGATTCTCGCGTTCAGTCATTGGTGGGAAGCGGTCTTGGGTTGGCGTTTACACAGGAAGTTGCACGTCTCCATGGCGGCCGAGTAACGATTCAGAGTCAACTGAATCAAGGATCATGCTTTACCCTCGAACTACCTCTACACTGAGTGAGTGGATTGGGCCATGTACACGCACAAACGCTCCGGGGCAATCGATACGATTAGTGGTACGTTGCCATTGATTGCAGAAAACCAATCCGCATTCTTAAACACCCTGCAAGGTTGTTTAAAGCAGGGGCAGCCTCGCGTTGTGGTCGACATGAGTCAGATACCGCTCATCGACAGCGCTGGGTTGGAGACGATTCTCGATGTCCGTGACCAATGCCAACAGCGCGGTGGCGCAGTGGTTCTGGCAAGGCCCAACGCTTTGTGCCGCGATATATTGCGCATCAATGGGATGGAAAACGAAGTGAGTATATTCGAAGATACCGTTACTGCGATGGGGAACTTTTCGAAATGAGCATGCTGACATCGGTTGTTCCCAAGCAGATGCACCGGGGTTCTATCCACTCAACGAACTCTACGGTAGCGGTCCCGTTAGGAGAGAATCTGGTTCGCGCCGGCGTTGTCTCCCACGGAGACCTCGAAACCGCGCTGCAAAAGCAGTCTAGCGGCAGTGCTCAATTGGGTGAAACGCTCCTTGAGATGGGATTCGTCGAAGAGGACACTCTGCTGCTGTTCCTAGGGCAGCAGTTAGGGATTCCGTCGGTACGACTGCGGTCGGGGTTGGTCGATCCGATCGTCGTCCGAATGCTGCCGCGAGCCAAAGCCGAAGCGTATTCTGCGCTTGCACTGTTTTGTGTGCGAGGCAAGCTGACCGTAGCCATGGCGGAGCCCACCAATCTCCGGCAGATAGATGAATTGGAGCGCGTGACAGGCCTCACGGTTAGGCCCGTATTGGCCATGCGGTCGGTCATTGATCGGATGCTACCGCATTGTTACGAAGAGAATTTCGCGGTAGATGCCGTTACGGCAGACCTCGAAGAAGGCTCGTTGGAGATCCAAGCGGACTCGGTTGATATCTCGTTGGCAGACGTAGAATCGCTGACTGATGGTAGCCCTATCATCAACCTGGTCAATTACATTATTGTGCACGCGATACGACAAAAGGCGAGCGATATCCATATTGAGGCAGGTCACCAATCGTCGTTGGTACGCTATCGAGTCGATGGCCATCTGCGCGAGATCCTGAGGCCAAGACGCGAATTTCATCCTGCGATGATTTCTCGTATCAAGGTCCTTGCCAAGTTAGATATCTCCGAACATCGAATGCCACAGGACGGCCGGATTCACTTGATGGTGGATGGGCGAGAAATCGATCTCCGGATTTCCACATTGCCGACGATACTTGGTGAAAAAGTTGTTTTGCGTGTATTGGATCGGAAGAACGTAACTTTCTATTTGGACAAGCTGGGGATGCCCGAGACAGCCTTGACCAAAACCCGAGCGTTGCTCAAGCGTCCCCATGGACTGATCTTGACTACGGGGCCGACAGGGAGCGGAAAGACGAC
>CAIXME010000601.1 GCA_903920425.1 uncultured Pirellula sp.
ACTACCGGTGCAACTCGTTTGCCTCCGAACGCCATGGCTGCCGCTGCGGCTAACATCATCAATCCACCCACACAAACGATACGCAGCCAGTTCCTACCATTCATTCCGTTATCTCACTGTATCAGGGGGACGCAATATCGCAGAATTTTGCAACGGAAATCGAAGAGTTAACCACGACCCGTAGAAAGAACTGCATCTTGTTTCGCGGCACGCGACTCCTCGCACGATCCGCTGCATGGTATCCAGTTTGGATATTTTACATTGGATCGCAGATCGAATGTCGCAGTATTTCCCAGGCGTTATTTGACTTGTTGTTTCTGCAAAAGCAATCGTAGTTTGCCGTTTTACTTTTGGTCTGCACGAACGCGTGCCAGCAATTTAGCGGCATCTTGTGACGTGGGATCGATTTTGGTTGCAAAGAGAAATTGCTGCTCCGCTTCCTTGAGTCGTCCTTGTCGTGCATAGAGAGAGCCAAGACTCAATCGTGAAAGCAATGCGTTGGGTTCTAGCTTAATGGCGACTAAGTACTCCTGTTCTGCTGCGGCCAAGTCACCTGACGTGACTAGGGCGGTAGCAAAGTTGGTGCGAACGGCAACGTGGGTAGGGTTTACTTGGATGGCGCGACGATACAGCGGAATAGCTTCATCCGTGGCGGAATTGCGAGATAGGAGCGTTGCGAGACCAGTGAGCGCATCGAAATTCTCAGCGTTCCATTCCAGCGATTTTTCAAAATGGGTTTTGGCTTCCTCCGTGCGACCTTGCCGATTCAGTCCATGTCCGATTAGCGCTTCGTAAACATCGCGTGCCATGTCGTCCGTTTGTAACTCCGAAGCTTGCAACAATAGTTCCGTGGCTTCCTCATATCGCTGTTGGGATTCTCGAATTCTCGAAAGGTAAAAGCACGCTACGAACGAAGTTGGATTTTTGTACAGAGTCCGTGTCCAAAGCGTTTCGAGGTCATGGTAATCGTGCGTTTGTAACCAGGTCAGCGCCATCATGATGAGGATGGGAGCAGACAATACCGCTCTTGTAAAACGTTGTTTGGACTGATCGCTTTGCGCGTAGCGTTGTGCCAACAAGGTCGCGCATGCGGCAAGCAGCGCGATTGGGCCGATGCTAGCCAGATACTGGAAGTGGTCTGCGACGAACGAATAGCGCATCGGATAGATATTGATGAATCCAAGGGCTGGGAAAATGCTGACCAAGAAACAGCATGCTGCGACCAGCGGTCCACGTCCCCAACGAAGGATCAACATGTACAGAACAATCAGCAAGACGACAACGCTCACAGGGTACGTCAGGTCGAGCCATCCGAACTCGCTTGGTTTCCATCGAGGGTACATGAATACCAGTGGTTGCGGCCAAACAAGCTTTTGCCAATAGAACCAAACTGCCCTGCCCGCGATAACCACTCGTTCAAACATGCTAAAGGTAAACGGAGCCCCACGCGCCCCGACGTGAACGCGTTCTAGATACGCTGTCAGAAGGCCCGATGCAGCTCCCATGGCCAGCCAAGGAATCATCCAAAGTGCTGCCTTGTTGAGCGCGGGGCTTTTGCGGTACCAGAGCAAGAGCAAGACTACGACAGGGATACTGCAGGTCACTGTTTTGCTGAGTAGCGCAGCCACAAACAGGATGGTCGCAAAAACATACAACTGCCGAAATCGTCTCGATTCATTGTCGTTGGTGGGTGAAAAACACCGAATGGCTGTCAGCAACGCGGCGAGTCCGAATAGTCCCGACAGCACATTTTTCCGCTCGGTGACCCAAGCGACCGATTCTACATGGACTGGATGGACCGCGAATATTGCAGCGGCCAACCAAGCACCTGGTATTTCTAGTCGCCGCAGGACACGCCAAAGAACGACACTTGTGATGGCATGCAATAGGCAATTCGTGATGTGGTATCCACCCGCCCAAAGGTTCCACAATTGAAAATCGATCCAAAGA
>CAIXME010000602.1 GCA_903920425.1 uncultured Pirellula sp.
CATTCATCGCTACGGAGTTGCTACAGGGCCAGTCGCTCGAAGTAGCGATTCGAACTGGCCAAAAGTTCTCAGTCAACGATGTGATCCGAATCGCACGCGAGACACTAAAGGGGCTTGCTGTGGCGCATGCGAGCGGGATCGTTCATCGAGATATCAAACCTGCAAATCTCTGGCTGGAGACGACCGGTTCCAATTGTTTTCGAGTCAAGATATTGGACTTTGGATTAGCACGAGCTGATTTGGATCAAAGCCAACTGACACATGCAAGCGCGATTGTGGGGACCCCTGCGTTCATGCCACCCGAGCAAGCTCGGGGAAGCAAGGCGATCAATGCTAGATCGGATTTGTTTTCCGTCGGTTGCGTTTTGTATTTGCTCTGCACCGACCAGCTTCCGTTTCAAGGCGAGACAACTATCGATACCTTGATGGCGATCGCAATGAGCACACCCCGATCGCCTGAGTTGATTCGGTCCGACGTTCCACCTGAGCTCGCCAAACTCGTCATGGAGCTTCTCGAGAAAGACCCTACGAATCGACCAGAATCAGCCGAGTCCGTCATCACTCGACTCGACCATTTGGATTCGCCAAGCTCAACACAACGACCCGCAGCACAGCCATCGCCCCAACCCATCGTCGCATCAGAAGTTCCGACACCAGGTCGCGCGATCGATCCCTTGGTTGAAGCGTCACGCAATCGAAATCGGCCTCTGATCGCAGTCGCTTTGGCTCTCATGGGTTTCATTTCTATTGCGAGCTTTGCCGTCTTTTATTGGGAGGCTCCTGACGGACGAATTGTCCGTGTGGAATGCAACGATCCGAATGTTCAAATCGCGTTTGGCGATGGCGAACTGAGGATCGCGAATGCTTACACACAGCCGTTGATAGTCCAGCCAGGGCCAGTAGAACTCAAGATCAAGAAGCTCGAAGCGGATGGTAGCGAATTCGTATTTGAGTCGGACAAGCTGATCATCAAGAAAGGGGACGAAGTTGCATTGCGAATCGAACTACTCGGGAAGGAGATCAAAATCGAGCAGATTGGCAGGGGATTGATTGATTCGAGAAAGCTCCCGCCTCGATCGTTGGATCGACCAGAACTGTCTGCAAATCAGCGTGGAGCCATTTGGGTACTATCTATCGGTGGAACCGTTCGGCTCAAGGAATTTGATTGGGTCGATTTCGAGGATAAGTTACCCATGGGGGACTACCAGGTCACTGATGTCCACTTGGCAACCAACTTGCTAGTCACTGACGACGGTCTTAGAAATCTCAGTGGTCTTTCGGAACTGACGTACCTCAATTTGGACTCAACAAAAATTACCGACGCAGGCTTGGAGCATCTCAAGGACCTAGTTCAGTTGCGACTACTCGGGCTTTACGGAACGAAAATCACCGATGTCGGAATTCCATATCTCAAGAACATGACCGAGTTAATAGAATTAGGCTTCGGCTTAGTGCCTATCACCGATTCCTCAATTTTACAGATTCGGCGCTTTGACAAACTGCAAAAACTTCATCTTGACAATACGAAAATCACCGATGCTGGGGTTCCGCTCCTAAGAAGATTAGGGCAATTGGAAGAGCTGAATTTAGGCGGTACCTTGGTCACCGACGCGTGCATCGAGAACGTAGTCTATATGGATCACCTCAAGGCGCTGCTGATGTACAACACCAAGCTCACCGACCTAGGCATGATTCGACTCAGTCGGATGAAGAATCTGGAAGTGCTTCATATTTGGCGAACTTCGATTTCCGATGTGGGACTCGACCGGTTGCATCGATTGACCAACCTAAAACACTTGTTTGCGAGGCGAACTCAGATCACCAAGGATGGGTTAACGCGATTTCATGAGGCGCTCCCCAATTGCCAAATTGACCATGAAGTCAAGGAGTCCTCGGTGCCAACATCCAAGGCGCAGTTCTCAGGTGAGTAGCCGGTACCATTGGAGCAGACCCTCGTACGCGATTCGTGCAGACAGAGCTAGTTGTTGCTTCCTCAACGGGGCAGTGATCGGCTTACGCCCACGACATCCCAATCATTCGGCTAAATCCACTTTTATCCAAGCCTTTGCGTAGTTCATCATGCGACGACCAGTGGCTGGTGAGACGTTGATGGCCGCGGCAGCTTCATCATTGTTCATCCCCGCGAAATAACGGAGTTCGATAAGCTTTGCATGATCGGGTTTGATTAGGGCTAATCGAGTCATGGCTTCATCAAGCGACAGCAGTTCAGCGTCCGGAAGCGGCGACACGAAGTCCTGGAGTTCAATGCGAAAGTTATCGCCTCCTCGCTTGGTAGCGAGTTTGGCGCGGGCCCGATCCACCAAAATCTGACGCATGGCCGTTGCTGCCGTACGTATAAAGTGCGTTTTGTCGCTCCAATCAACGGGTGCATTGGCCAGCTTCAACCATGCCTCGTGTACCAATCCCGTGGCCTCGAGAGTTTGCCCTGGCTTCTCGCATGCAAGTTTCGAGGCTGCAAGCTTTCGCAGCTCTTGATACACAAGCGGGAATATTTCATCTGGCGTCAATCTTGGCTCTCCGACGAAGAGTCAGATTTCGTGCCCTTCGTTTCCAACTCATTGAGAAGTTTCGCGAAATCGTCTCGGTCTCGAATAGGATCAAGGTCCCTATCGCTCTTCAACTGCTTACGGTTATTGTAACCGAACTGGACCGCTTTACCTAATAGCTGCATCGCACGATCTGCATACTCTTGCTTTCTCTCCTCTTCTTTACCGCTTGCGATGGAAAAGACACAGGCGCATTGAAACCAAAGGTCTCCCTTTTCATGCGACGAGTCGATCAAATCGGCAATCAGCTCAATTCCGTCACTGGTCATGCCAGAATTTGCCAACGACCTAGCTCGAGAGGCCTTCAGATTTCTGGAATTGGCTTTTGATCCTAGCTCAAGGGCCTTCAGCCAATCAGCGGCAGCTTCGGTGTATTTCTGATATCCGTCGTAAGCTTGCGCTCGTTCTTCGTGGCATCGAGAGAGAATCCCTCGGCTTAATTTATCCTCAGGATTGGTTTGAACTAGCAGGCCAAGGGTCTCGATCGCCTTGTCAAACCATACGATGCTCTCCCCTGGTTGCTCCGTTTCAAGTTTTATCGTGGCGAGTAACTCATAAACCCGCCCAAGACTGAGTTCATGGTCTTGCGTACCGGGCAAGTCCAACACTAACTTTTCAAGAAGGGCTATCCCCCTATAGCAATTGTCTTTCGCTTCTTCCACCTTGCCCGTTTTCTTCAGTAAGCCAGCCAACTTGAAGTAGAAGTGTGCGAGGTTTTGGCGGCAGGATGGCAAATCGGGAAATTCAACAACCAGCTTTCCCTGGATGGCCAACGCTTGACGGTAGAGCACTTCGGCATCTTTATACTTCTTTTCGTTCAGAAGCAAGTTCGCCAAGTTGCTGTAAGCGGCGCCCAATTGCTGCCGATACTCCGGTACAGCAGTAAAGTCGGTCACGAGTTTTTCCCGGATACCAATCGCTTTTCGATACTGGACATGCGCATCAGCATATCGCCCTGAACTTTTCAGTAGCGCACCCAAGTTGTTGTGCCCCACGGCCAAGTCCTGACGATACTCAGGGACTGTTGGAAAGTTCTCGATTAGTGTTTCTTGGATCGCAATGAGACTGCGATAAGATTCCTCAGCCTCTGCATCCTTGCCGAGTTTCTTAAGCACTCGCCCAAGGCTGTTGTAGCTGGAGGACAGGTCCTTGCTGTACTTCGCTATGGCTGGATAGGCAGAGGCGAGATTCTGTCGAATACCCAAACCCTCGCGAATCTGCAGGATAGCCTCATCGATGCGTCCTAGTTCACTGAGAACACTTCCGTACGTGTTGTAACTTGAGGCCAAGTCTTGCTGGTACTCAAGCTCGGTCGGAAAATCCGCAACCAGCGATTTCCGGATGGCTAGTCCGCGAACGGATTCTTCCATTGCCTCAACTATCTTCCCCTGTTCTTCTAAAAGCAAGGAGAAGTTGTTGTGATGGGTTGCAAGTTGCTCGCGGTACTGTTGACGGTCGGGAAAATCGGCCACCAACTTTTCTTTGATGACCAACCCCTTTTGGAACATCTCTTTCGACTCCACCGTCTTGCCTTGCTCTACATACAACGATCCTAGGTTATTAAGGATCAGACCAAGCCCCTCGCGGTAGGTTGGCTCGTCGGGGAAATCGGTCACTAAGCTTTCTTGGATTGCCATGCCCTTGCGAAATTGCGATGAGGCTTCTGCAAGTCTGCCAACGTCTGTAAAAACTTTGCCATAAATGTTATGTGAGTCGGCTAAATCTTGTCGGAACGCGGGAATGTCGGGAAAGTCAGCGGACAGTTTCTCTCTCACGGCTAGTGCTTTATCGCACTCAACAAGGGCCTCCTCTAATCGGCCAAGCTTGATCCATAGAAAAGCAACTCGATAATGTCCTTCGCCACGGATTGCCCTGGATTGCTGGTCGCTTCCGTCCTGAGACGCAAAGGATTGCCATCGCTTGGCAATGGCCTCGAGGTAGGCCTTTTCGTTGTCGGTCAACTGAGTCTTTTCGCCGATCAGCTTCCTCACGTCTTCGCCAGTGGTCGCGCGAAGCGCATCGAGCGCCTTGTCTCGAAACTCGATGGCGCGTTTCCTCTCGTCCTCGGCAATGGCCCGCTGTTTTGCTTCCTCATCTTTCGCGACAATGGCCTTTGCTTCGTTCAGTTCCGCGATGCCACGCTGTTTCGCTTCTTCCGTCTGCGCCGTTTCTGCTTCCAAGCGTCGCTTTTCTGCGCGAAACAGTCCCCAAGTGGTGCCGGCGATACCGGCAAGCAATGCGAGCAGTACGAGACTTGCCGCGAGCACTTGTCCTTTGTTGCGCTTCACCAACTTTTGGAGAGTGTAGAAAGCACTGGGTGGACGAGCTTCGACAATTTCATCAGATATGTAGCGTTGGATGTCGCGGGCCAAGTCGCTCGCTGTCGAGTACCGGCGCGATCGATCTTTTTCTAAGGCCTTGAGCAGTACCCAATCGAGTTCCCCTCGAAACTGGGTCGCCAGTTTCTTTGGTTCGGTCCTTCGGTTGGCGGCGACGTTGGGCAAGGTATCGATGGAGCTCAGCTTGGCACTGAGCAGTGGAGCGTCGACATCGCGTACGATGCGTAGGATTTCCAAGATCGCAGCTTTCTCCAAACTCTTGCGATCGACCGGTGTATGACCGCTGAGCAATTCATAAAGCAAGACTCCAAGCGAGTAGACATCCGAGCGCGTATCGATGTCTAAGTTATTGAGGTTTGCCTGTTCAGGCGACATGTATTCTGGCGTGCCGACCAAAGCACCAAAGCCTGTGATCATATCTAAATCGGCTAGCGACTGACCAGTCGCTTTGGCAACACCAAAGTCGATCACTTTGGGTACTGCGCGATCGTCATACATGGCGACCAAGACATTGGAGGGCTTGATGTCACGATGGATGATCCCTTTTTGGTGCGAATGCTGCACTGCCTCACAGACCAGCAGGAATAGCTCTAGCCGTTGCTTTGGTGTCAGCTTGGCCTCATCGCAGTACTTGGTAATCGGTACCCCTTTGACCAACTCCATGACGAAGTATGGGCTACCTGACTGGGTCGCTCCCGCATCGAGGACCTTGGCTATGTTCGGGTGGTCCATGATGGCCAATGCTTGTCGCTCGGCTTCAAAGCGAGCTAGCACCGCCCGGCTATCCATGCCAGCCTTGATGACCTTAACCGCCACCATTCGCTGGACAGGCTCGGTCTGCTGCGCCATGTAGACGCTCCCCATGCCCCCTTCGCCGATGGACTGGACCAACTTGTACTTGCCACCCAAAACCGTACCGATCGCAACGTCTGGTGAAATGGGAAAAGAATCGCCTAGGGCTTTCTCACCCAACACTTCTTTTTCCGCTGGCGATACAAGCGAATCGGGCGATGCCAGGTGAGCCGCCAGCAGTTTTTCGACACGTTCCCGCAATGCAGAATTGCCATCGCATTCGCGATCAAGCAATGCTTGCAGCTCAGCCGGCGGCGTTTCTAAAGCGATTTCAAAAAGTGTTTCTTCATTCATGTTTGAGATGATCCTACTCGATTAGCGAGATTTCCTCCTAAAGTCGATCAGGAATTTTTGGGAATGAGTGTGAAGTGTGAAGGCTGAGGGCGGGAGGCGCGGCGGACATGAGGAAAAGCAGTTAAGAAACTAAAAATATTTCAAATCGCTGATCGGCTTGAGGAAAAAACCTCGCTGTTGTTGATAGATAGCGCTACATCCTCATTTCGTTGAACAAATTGCACATGTTGGTTCCTAAATCCGGTTCACCGCCAACACGTTGCTGCACGCGGTTGGAAATCTTGACCAATCCAATGGCTTGTCTATCTCCCAAGCCCATGGCTAGCGCCACCCACGAACATGTTTCGCTCAACCATCTTCTGCCGTTGGCCGAACGGGGCCGCGACCCGATCAAAAAACAAAACTTAAGCCATTTTTCCAACTTTGTGGAAGAAGTTTGCTTTCGATACGTACTCCACGTGCTTCCAGAACTGCTGGAAATACCCCTAAGGACTGAATGTTTATGAATGCTCCACAAAAGAAGCGCGCCAAGAAGAACGCTAAATCACAAGCACGCCGTAACTTACGAAGCTTCTTCTTCGAATCCCTCGAACGCCGCGAGGTCATGGCTGCTGGCACCGAACCGTTGATTCTGATCCCTGGGATCGGTGGTTCGTTTGCTGCAGATGAAACTCCAGCTGGGGTAAATACTTGGCTTGCGAACCGCGGGCAAGCGCCGAGTAGTTTAAAGCTCGAGCCATTCAGCGGAACCTATCAGAATATTGTTCAGTCGCTCAACAACGTGGGGTACGTTGACAATCCAACTCTCCCCACCCAAAAGAAACTCTATGTCGTCAATTGGGATTGGCGGCTACCAATCGCGCCAGTCGATCCTAACGCGCTGACGGCTCCGAACGGTACTCTCGGGGGTGTAACCGCGGCTAGCATCTCGAACAACACATTCGAAACGGGTCTGGATTATTTCGGCCAAGTTCTTGCGAGAGTCAAACAAGATTTTCCGTCGGTCACCAAAGTAGACGTCATCGCTCATGGGGCGGGTGGCTTGATCGCTCGAAGCTATGCCCAAAGTCCGGCTTATGGTGCCAACAACGGAACGACCGTTTTGCCGACGATCGATGACTTGACATTAGTGGGTGTACCCAACGAAGGGATGACCGACCCGTTTAATCTGGCAGGCAATGATTGGAGCAACAAGACTGTTGCCCGCATGACATCGCAAATGGTCGATCGGGCTTACGACCTGTATCTTGCAGGCACGACGCTCAATGGACCAAGCGGAGCAATTCCGGCACCAGCAGCTCTTCCGAAAACCAACGAAGTGCAGCGCGTTGGCTGGAACTCGACCCTCGGTGCGACGGGCACATTCACCATCACGTTTAACGGTTCGACCACAGCAGCTCTACCCGCCAACTCGACTGCCGCTAGCGTACAAACCGCCCTTCAAGGACTCGCGAGCATCGGCGCGGGCAATGTTCAAGTTGAACTCTTGGCTGCCCCTGAAGCCACTCAGAATCGTATCTTTAAGTTGACATTCGTCGGTGCCCGAGGTGGGGTCGATCAGCCACAAGCGACGATCAATACTACTGGACTAACCACAACTACTGGACTAACCACAGGCAGCCCACCCCCAATCGAGGCGACCGATCGTGTGGGCGGTGCCAATTCCCTCGAAGCTTTCACTCAACTGTATGTTGGCTCGCTCTCCAACCTACTGCCGACCTACGAATCGATCGACACCAACAACGATGGCGTATTTGAAAAGTTATCGACGACCAATCCTGCAGGAAACACGCGCGTCAATGCGCTGCTGACCGACCTGAACTTTGTAACGGCTGCTGGCAAGCACGCATGGCTCAGCAGCATTGGCAAAACCAACATTGTCTATGGCACCGAAGTGGATACTCGCGATCGGCTCATTCCGCGAACCGGGCCATCACCCGCCGGAGCATCCACGGACGAAATCCTGTCGTTCCAGAACTTCATTGGACGCCGACCGACAGCCAGCGAATCTTGGTTTGAAGATATCGTCTCGGGTCATGGAGGTGACGGTGCCGTCCCTACTTTCTCATCGATCGATCCGTTCCTTGGTGATCGACGCATCGGTTCGAAGCTGATTTTGACTCCGATCACTGGCACGGCAGCTGGCGTGACCTCGGTTGGGCATAGTGAGCTGATAGTCAACCCATTTGCGCAAACCAAGATATTGACCTCTGTCGGTGCGACTGGATTTACCAACACCAATTTGGTCACCAATCTCGTTGTGTCGCAATCCGGCGCCACGGCGAAAGCGATTTCAACTGGCTTGATGCGTCCAACGGATGCAATCGGTGAAGCGGCAGCTCAGTTCAAGAACATTCTGACGACAACAAAGACAACCGGCGTTCTAGATAAAACGATTGCCTACACGTCGACCAAGCTCGGTACGCTTCTTCCTATCGATACGCTTTGGCAAGATCGTGTGGTAACGCCGCTCACCAATCTATTGGTAAGCAACGCTAGCGCGACAATGGCACAAATCGTTTCCTTGCTAAATACCGGACTACCTGGGGCTTTCTTAGTCGAAGCCGACACGGGCACTGAAAAGTCCATTCGGTTTGATCTGAGCGCCGCTAGTTTCGTTGGAGGCGTTCCAACAGCATCTGGCACACTCAACCTTGGCAGCGGTTTTGCTCTGACTGCGGGTGGCAGTTACACCTTAACTGGTAACCTATCGCTCTCGGGTGTCATCGGGATCGACATGAATCAAGGAGATGATTTTTCGAACGCGCTTTTCGTCCGTGGCCTAAGCCTGGTCGCTGGTGCATCGGGGGCGATCAACAATCTGAACGCCAGCATCAACATCGGGACCTTGAGTGCAGGCATCGAGAACGGCAGCTTTAGTTTGAGCGCTGCAGCCAATGTTGGAGTAAAGGGCGCTTCACCGACCAGCAATGTGTCGCTTCGTCAAATCGTTTCAACTCCGTTTGTGGATTTGATTGGTATCACCCCAACCGCATCCGTCGATATGCGGTTGCCGCTCAACATTACTAACACCGCAACCGGTTTCAGCCTAGCCAACTTTGGCCGGCCTGTCATTTCGGCCGCCTCGCAAAACCTATTCGTAGGTACACCGGATGTCATCGTCGACATTGAAATCGGCCCATCCATCCAAGACCAAATTCTGACACAGCTCGGCTCGCTCGACGCAGCAGCCGACGACGTCTCCAGTCGATCCGCGTTCAACAAAGAAATCCCTGGCATCGGGCAATCGCTCAACGGATTGATCAATGAGCCTGGCGCGCCGACGACGAAACGTTGGGGCGATCTCGTCAAATTTGAGCAAGCCGCTCGCGATTACTTCGACAGCTTCAATCCGTCTAGCAGCGTTTTCGATGCCAACAATGTAGGCAAGAAACCAACCGCTCTCGGGTTCCGCAATGCGATTACCGCTCGTATCGATGCGGTCACGCGAGACATCTTGGGCGGAGTCGGCATCTCGCTCAAAGGTGGCCTCGACCTAGCCACCAACAAGCTGCAATTCGATCTAGCCGTCAATGGAACGTTCTCTCGTTCCCTCGATCTCAATATCAATTCGCTCGGTGCAACGGCCATGAACGATATCGGCGTCGAATTGACGGCAGCCGCCAAGGTAACCGTCGCCACCACGATCGATATTGGCATCAGCTTTGGCGTCGGGCTGAGCCGAGTTACGGGAGTCGATCCCTTCTTTTCACTCAATCGATTCAATGTTCGAGCGGCGATCACTGGTGACAATTCCAGCCTCGGATTTTCTATTGCCAATGGCACGATCGGCGGCACCATCACTGCAGCCAAGCTCCAGATTAACGCAGGGGCCGTCATCGCAGTCGCTAACACCGCAGGGCCAATCGCCAGCCGCGTTTCGATCACTCCATCCGGCTCTTTGGACGTGGACTTCCGTTTCAACGCAAGTCTTTACGGTTCGAGTCTAGTTAACGCTGGCGCCGTACTTCCGAGCGTTACGATTGTCGATACGAATTTGTTCGATACGACTGGCCCTACAGTGAACGCAAACCTTGCGCCGCTGTTCTTGAACCTGAGTTCCGAAGCCATCGTCGATGGCTTAATCAAGTTTGCAAGTTGGCTGAACAACGCCACCGGCAGTGATGCACTGAACACCAAGATTCCGCTTTTGAACAAATCGATAGGTGAGCTTCTGGCGACGCCCGCAGAAGCCCGCAAATTCGATCGCTCGCAGATCATCTCCATCACCGGCACCACGGTTGCCGATGGATTCAAACGTTTCACCGCCCAAATCAACTTGGGTGGCAAGACGGCCGCATCGATTGGTATCAAACCCGACGATTCGATGATGTTTCTAGCGACCTCTGGCGAGTTCTACGAAGGGATTATCGACAGTGTCGATGGCGAAGAGGTTACGATTCGGTACGAGGATTCTCGCACCGATGAGCCCGATGTGACTGAACCTGAGTTGACGTTCCAGATTGGAGGAACGCTGGGCGATACGATGAAGTCGGCGCTAGTTAACTTTAGCAAGCCGGGCGTGGTCGCTGGATCGCTCGCGCAGTTGTTCAATGAATTGGCAGAGCCACTTGGGATCAAATTCGATGGCCCCGGAGCTGTCTCGTACAACAACACAACGAGGCTGTTGACGTTGATTCCAACGTTCACCCCCAAGCCAATTCAGTACGCCACACGCCTCGATTTCGGCGACAAAATCGCTGGGCTTGAATTCAATGCATCGGGCAATTTTTTGGTGACCGCAACTCCAACCATTCGATTGCCAATCGTCATCGATTTGAATCCGAATCCAACACTGCCGACACCTCCCATTCCACTAGGGGATCGTGTTGGCATCCTCGACGATGCGACGCCCGAGATCAGCATCGCGATTTCTGCGCAATTAGATAACCCACAAGCTCGCGCTTCGCTCGGGTTTATCAGCGCGATCCTTGCAGAAGATCCCACCATCACCACAAACGACGGCGTCAAGTTTGATACCGTGCTTGGTATCAACGTCAAAGATCCAGTAACAGCAACCGGTCCAGTTGGCCGCGCGACGATCACAGAACTCCTAAATCCATCGAATCTGTCAAACTCGTTTACACCGACGTTCACAGGATCATTCGATATTGATGGTCTGAAGATTCGTCCTGAGGTCGCGGGGACAGCGATTCCTGGTGACGTTACGATTTTCACAACCAATGTTGCTAACCCAATCTCCACGACCACACGGGCTCCAGCGCAGTTCGCAAACCTCACGGAACTAAAAGGTCTGCTCAGCAAGATGTTCGTGGCCAATACGATCGGCACGACCGAATCGCTGACGCCTGAAGCCGTTGCCACGATGTTCGTGCAACTGGGTAACTCGGTCCAGGAAATCGCTGGCAAACTTGAAATACCAGACGGCATCCCCTTTGTCAAAGAAGCCGTCAGTGGCATCGTTGACTTTAGCAAGATCACGCAGGACTTTGCGCGACAACTCTATTTCAATCCCAAACTGGTTGGGGTCAACGACATCTCGGTCACCAACGGGCGTCTTTCTGCAGATGCCACTTTTGCGATTCGCATCGAAGGGGGCGAGCCTTCGTTCATCACCATCCCAGCGGCGAGCACCGCAACCAACAACTCCATCGAAGACCTCTACGCTGACATCAATGCTGCACTGGTTGCACAAGGCTTCGGATCCAAGCTCATCGCCGAACGTCAACTGCCGTTCTCCGGTTCCCAGATCAGCTCGTTGACTAACGTGACTGCGACTCCGGTTCCTAATTTTGTTCAGCCATTGCCGGCTGGGTTCCAACGCTGGAATGCAGTGCTACCTAGCACAGTCAATCTGTACAATCTCGGGATGCGCGTCGGCGATGTCATCGAGTACCTCGACACCACGGGTGTTTACCAAAAAGCCAGTGTCGATCAGATGACGATCAACACGGTGACATTCCGATTCTTGCTCAACGCTCCACTCGTTGCGGATGCGACCAATCTGCCTCAAACGAGCGCAGGCGAACGTTCGATCTCGCTTTACGGCGCAGACAGCGTGAACAAGCTTGCGATCCGAACCACCAGTCCAACGGCTGGTATCTCGTTAGAGCTCAGCACAGTTCAAGTGACAGCGACAAGCGATCTGCCATCGCAGTTAACGAGCGACTTGTCCATGAGCATCGTGATTGACGGTACTGCGGTAAGCGTCCCCGTCACCGCAGCATCGACCAAGAACAATGGTCAACCATCGGACATGCTGGCCAGTATCAACAAGGCTTTCGACAATACGACCTTCGGTGGTGCCAAGCTGAACGAAAAGCTTCGAGCTCGACTCAATGGCGATCAGCTTCGCATCTTTGCGATCGATAGCGCTACGAAAACGCTTGTGATCAATGGGGCAACGGTACTTGGCTTCGCAGCAGGCCAAACCAACGACGAAAACACTGCGGTCACGGAATTGGGCCTTGGATCGGAGACCGTCGAGGCAGGCAATGTGTCTGAATTCCGCGGTGGCATGCTGGCCAGTCCAGCGTTCCGCGCAGGAACGGTCCAGGATTTGGTGCACGTCATCAATGGAATGTTGCAGACTCAGATCGGAGTGCAACCGTTCACAGCCGAGCTTGTCTATGTTGCCGCCCCGCGATCTGTCCAGTTTAACATCAAACTTGGAACCGAGTTCGAGAAGTCGATCGACCTCAATTTTGACGAAGGGGTCGATGTCGGATTCGCTCAGTTGAGCGTTGCCGGTGGCGCTAGTGCGACGTTGACTGCCGAGGCAGGCGTCGAACTGACCGTTGGTATCGATCTTGATCCTATTGGTGTGGGGAACATCACCAACGCGACGTTGCTGAGCACGCTGAACCAGGGCCGTGGTGCTCAGGTCAAAGTTGGACTGGTTGGAAATGTCGTCAACTCGAGTGGCAAAAACGCGCCCGCCACGGATATGACGCTCAATTTGCTCGTCAATCAATACGGAAGCATTTCGACGCCTGTGAACGTCACAGTTCCCGCCGCATCGATCAGCGACAACGCTAGTCTCGACGACTTGGCCGCCGATCTGAACAGCGCGATCAAGGATCGATTGCGTGTGCTGAACTTAGCGAATCTACAGGTTCCACCCGACGTAGATGGCACCTCGATCGTTTTGCCAATCGAAGTTCAAGTGACGACGGACGGCAGGCTGTCCATCGTTTCGAATGCAACCAAAGTCAACGGTCTCACCATCGCGGCCGGGACTTCTGCATTCCTTGGATTCACCGCCGGAAATCAAAGCAACATCCCCGATTTGCAGATCCAATTGCGAAACGGCAGAAACATTCTCGTCAACCTGGATCGTTCCGAAAACCTTCTCGACATCGCGACGAAAATCGAAGCCGCCGCAGGTGGCGATACCACTTTGGATGTGATGATCGCGGAAACACGCATCACAGGAGCCACCAATGCAACGCCAATCGTCATTACCGCATCGAGTACTGCGGGACTGAAGAACGGTCAGCAAACGACCATAGCTGGAGTGGTAGGCAACACCAACGCCAATGGAACTCGGTTTGTTAAGGTACTCAGCGCAACGACCTTTGCCCTATACACCGACTCGCAACTTCTAACACCTGTAGCAGGCAATGCTGCTTACGTCAGCGGAGGAACTGCAACACTCGTTGGTGACATTGTCCGACTCAAAGACAATTCGGCGGCCGCGCCGTTACTCAGTGGAGCAATTACCGGCGCGAGCAACGCAAACCCGATCAGGATCACCACTACTAGCACAACTGGCTTGATCGATTCGCAAAAAGTTACGATTGCCGACGTCCAAGGGAATACGGCTGCGAATGGTACGTTCTACATCAAGGTCATCAATGCTACGACCTTTGACCTGTTCCAAGATGCAGCGCTGACCGTAGGCCAAGCAGCAAGCGGTACGTTCACGCCCGGTGGAACATGGACACGTGGAACAAGCAAGCTGAAAGTAATGGCGGTCGGGGACAACAATGGCATTAGCCCCATCGGTTCGCTGCTAGGCATCGTTCAAGAAATCTCGCCCACGGACGATGATCTCAATACGCCCGATTTCAACGAAGTCAACGACGGAAGCCTTCTTCTGGGCACCCCGCTACTGAGACGATATACGACCGATCAGTTCTACGTGCTCGCATCCGGAAGTCGAGCCTTCGCAAACGTGACAGTATCTTCAACGGATGTGGATCTCATAGCGTCGCTTGGTATTCTGGATCTTGGCATTGTCGACGGTGTGCTAAGTTTTGAGGCCGATGCTTCCATCAACTTGGTCGATGTCGACGATCCAGAAACCAGCACCAATGAAGCCACCGATGGGAAACTACGACTGAGCGACTTCTCGCTCGGGAACTTCAAATCGATCATCCAGCCGAGCTTTACCTATGGTGGATTGGCCAATCTGCCCATCGATGGCAACGCATTGGTCTTCTTACCACCTGCCTTCAAGCAGGGTGGTGCAACACCGATGTCGATCCAAGCGACCCTCTCTGGCAGCGGTTTCACCAAGCCGACCATAACGTATGGGGTCGCCAATCTTCAAGCGGCACTAGAGAGCTTTAAGAACTTCTCAGTTGCAGATTTAGTGGGCGTTATTCAACAAGTAGTCGAACTCCTTCAAAGTAGCGATATCGACGGGCTCAATACTCCGATCCCCGTCGTCAACCAAACACCGAACGACATTCTCAATGTGGTGAGTGGACTGGCCAAAGCGGCCGAGGAATTGCTGGCTGGCCCCGATCTCGATCTGTTGAATGCCAAAATCCTTGAGCTAGAAACGTTGCTCAATAGCCTGGGTGGAACACCCGAACAAAACGATGCCGTGATGGAGCAAATCCGCAGCGTCAAGGCAACGCAGAACCCGGACCACGTTTATCAACTGGACTTGCCACAATTCGGGCTCGCCGTAACGGGAGCCTCTAATCCTGCCAGCTCCGCCATTGTTATCACGACATCCAGTACGTCCCGCTTAACGAGTGGACAAAGTGTTACGATCAGGAATGTAGCGGGCAACACCAATGCGAACGGTACTTATTTTGCTAAGGTTCTCAATGCGACGACATTCGAACTTTACACCGATGCGGCCCTGACTATCGGTCAGCGCGGTAATGGAGCCTACACGAGTGGCGGTACATGGCAATTGGCAGCCACTGACATTACGCTCGATTCGCCTGCGGTCGATATCTTCGACGAGCTGACACGCATCTACGGCGCAGGAGTGATCAAGAGCGTCACCGGCGAGAATGGTGGCCCCTACGAGGTGACATTCGAAGCGTCTCGAGGCAACGTCAACGACATCAAGGGAACCAGTGGAACA
>CAIXME010000603.1 GCA_903920425.1 uncultured Pirellula sp.
CGACTTCTTGCAGTGGTTGATAGAAGCTGCGTGTCAACAATTCACGATTCGCTATCGTACCCTTTGCCTGCAAGTCCAGGATAAAGTACTCATTGACAGGGCGAACAGCCATCTCGAAACGACTATATTTATTTTGACGCTGGCCTCGTTCAATAACGAGATCATCCCGCAGGCATGCGCCACCCCAACCGGCATCTCCGAAAACGCTCTGGTAACGAAACCCCGGGAACAAATCCGCGATCTTCTTCATCACCGTCTCGATGCGTTCCGACAGATCCAAACGCAACTTACTGTGCAAAGCGCGAAACTCTTCCGCCTCGGCCTTCTTCCGTTCCGCTTCCGTCATCGAAAAGCTGGCTCGGTTCGCACCGCGCGCAGCCGCTTGCTTTAGTTTATCGTCAAAATCAGACATGCGATCCTCAGGCGGACGGATCCGTTGCGTTGGTGTTTTCTGTCGATTCGACACTATCGGAAACCTTCGCGGACTCCACTGGCGGTGATTTCTCTTCCACCTTAGGTGCAGCGACTTGTTCGACAGCAGGCTCATCTCGCGACACCTTCATGAATTGGAGCAAGTCCGAGAAAGAACGGAGAGGTTCTTTTCCTTGTTGCATCGCATCGCTGATTGGCGTCACCGGCTTGGGCGGTTCAACGCGGGCAGGTCTTCGAGATGATGAAGAATCACCTTGTTCGGATTGGTTGCGGCCACGGTTACCATCGCGACCTCCTCGGTTTCCGCCACGGTTGTCACCGCGTCCGTCGCCACGTCCACGATTGTCTGAGGAAGGCCCACGATTGCGGTCGCCTCCGCCAGCACCTTGACCTGTTCTCGGCCCAGCCTGTGGTCTAGCACCACCTTGCGAACGCCCATCGGCGTTTCCGGAACGAGGTCCCCCTTGAGGACGATCGTTGCGTTGGTTCCGTTGATCGCGACCCGCAGGTGCGTTCTGGCCGCCTTGATTTCCTTCGGAGTTTTGCGACTCGGTTCGACGCGATGGTGTTCCTGGCGGGATTGCCGTCAGCGAGACACGCTTTTTCTTCTCGTCAACATTGAGCACCCAAACTGGAACCAGATCACCGACCTGTACAAACTGGTGCGGATCCTCGATAAAATCCGGAGCCAAGCGGCTAATGTGGATCAATCCACTGCATTCTGGCCCGAGGTCCACGAACACTCCGAAATCGGCAACGCCAATCACCAGTGCTTGCAACATCATGCCGCTTTGCAACGAATCCAATCGCGGTACTTTGCACAACAACGGCAATGGATACTGAAAATCACGTGCGTCAGCAAACGGGAATTGCAAGCAGTTTGCTACTCGCTTCATCTTTTCGCGACCAACTTGCCAGCTGCGAGCAAGTCTCTCGACATCGATGGAAAGCGTAGGACGCTCCATTGGAGTCGTGGGAATCACAGGCATAGGAACAGTAGCCCGCGCCGCGGCTGCCGGTGCTGATTCGGATACATTACCCGCTGCAGAATCATCCGCGACGACAGCCGCGTCCGTTGATTCAGCCGCCTCCGACGCAACAGGCGCATCGGTCGCGTTCTCCGTCGAGGAAGCGGATTCAGCTGACTGACCGCTTTCACTCTCCGACTCGGCGGTGTCAGCAACTGGCTCGACAACAGCAACCTCCTCGGTGGACTCATCGCTCACACTTGCGTCACCGTTAGCATCCTGAACGGATTCGTCGCTATCGGCAGGCTCATTCAAGTCGATCGATGCGGCAAAGGTATCTTCTACTGATTGTTTCGCGTGCTCAATTGCCGCAGCCTCGTTTGCTGCCGCCAAGCTCGCGTAGTCAGGTTTGGACCAGTTTTCTGGTGCGTTCGCAGGGAGTGGCAAGCTTGCATGCGCTACGAGGCGTTCCGCAAGTCGGTAATCATCAGGGTGAACGATGGTGCCGTCGAGCGTGGTTTCGCTGCCAAAGACTTTGATGAACCCGATCGCCTGCCGTGCGTTCATTTCCGACAGATGCTCTTTCAAGACCAACATCAACGATTCGCGGCTCGAAATCCTGTCCTCTTGGCATGCCAAAACAACGGCCTTGGCCGCTTCGCTGGTCATACCCGGAATCCGCTTCAGAACGTCTGCGTTGACATGGAACACATCTACGCCAGCTTGCGTGATGGCCGCCGAAACAGCATCCTGCAATGCAGACTCAAGCTCCCTTTGTGGTAACTCTCGCTGGTAGGAGCCCAATCGCAACCGTACAGGATCCACCTTCAGGATCTGCTTGAGTGGATCTTGCAGGCGCCATGCCAACCAAGTTGCAGCACGGTGGCGTCGTGAAATCTTCGGCAACTCGACTAGGCATCCACGGGACATGCAGTAACCATCCGCACCCGCCCGGTCAACCATGGTCCAATAGAGCGATCCGTCGGCCGATTGCTTGAGCAATTCCGAAACCGTGTGAATCAAGTAGCGGCGTGCAGGCCCGTTCGAAAGAGCCAGCAACGTCACTTGATGCTCGTGGATCCATTGTCCCAATGCCACCACGTTTTGTGCGACGACATCGGCGCGGTTGCTGTTGCACGCGATTTCGTTGGTGAAGACAACATTACCTTCAGCATCCACAATAGCTACAGCCGCCATTTTGGGACCGATCGCATCGATCACCAAAATACGATGACCTCGCACTGGACGTTGCAGCAATGAAGCTTGCAAATGAACCACTGCGGCTTCGGTCAAGTCGGTATGAGCGTCTTCTTCGAGGATCGCGAACACGTCTTGATGCAATCGCGGCAAAATGTGGCTTCGCAAGCCTTCTTCTGCGATTTCGACAAGCCATTGGTGCATCGGATGACGACCAGGGCATAGCGATTCGCGACAAACTTGAACCAGCGGCTTTTCTTCGTAGTGAAACTGAACCGCGATGATCTGAGAACGTTGGCCTCTCGAAAGCATCAGAATCTGATAAGGCGTCAAAGCCGACAAAGGTTTACGCAGCTTTGCATACGACTCCAGGATACTTCGAAGCCACTTCCGTCTGCGCTGTCGAGGCGACAATTGCTTGTCCGACAACGACTTCGTCTTGAGCCCCTTGCCTTGCTTTCGACCTTGGTGAAACTCCGCAATCAACGGCGCAACAATGTCCGTGCTAGCGGGTGTTGCCCCATCTGCCGTCGCTGGATCAACAGTTTCGCTGCTTACGACGTCGGCAGCATCTCCTGCAATCGCTTCGGTAACTACTTCACCTGCAGCGGCAACCTCGCCCGAGGCTCCCACCGGTGCAGCGGCTTGTTCCGAATCAGCTATCGCTGGCGTTTCCATTGCCGATACAGCAGCCACTGTCTCTGACAACGTAACTGGAGCTGTAGGCTCGCTAGTCGAGTGGTTTTGCGATTCGGCTTGATCCAGTTGCTTTTCAGCATCACTACCCTTGGGCGGATCCGGCAGAACCTTAACCGAGATACTTGCTCGTCGCAAAATCGTGCGTTGTAACTCTTGCATCAAGCGAACGTCTTCGCTCAGCAAGTGCACCATCCACCGTTTGGTGTTATCCAAAACATCCGCAGCTTGTTCGATTGGCACCGAAGCAGTCTCAGCAACCCAAGCCAAA
>CAIXME010000604.1 GCA_903920425.1 uncultured Pirellula sp.
AATGTTCGACACGCTCGATTTGATTTCTTGGGTGTCGATGGCAACTCCGTTGAGAATCGCGCCCGCCATGTTGCAAAGGGCATTCTCTGCACGTGTTGCCGCATTCTTGATATTGTCGACAACGCGACTGTCGTAGGAGGAGAGCAGTAATTCCTTTGGGTTTTTCGGAGCAGAAGGTATTCGCCCGATAATGCGCAGGCTATGAATCCCTTTGCTTGCAAGCCGCTCCAGCAAACGCTCGGAGATGGGCAAGCCCGCCTTGTGCAAAACAACTCCTGCGTTATCCAGCAAGTCGAAGCTAAGGGTAGTTCCAATCTGAAGATCGGACGTGTTGATCGTTGCGGCAAAATCCTTGCTCATTCCATCCTCACATAAGTGCAAAACTCTGTTTCTATCGATTGGGGGCAAGTAAGTGGTGGAGCCGTTTCGCCTGATTAGCAACCACTTGGGGGCAGGTAGAATATTGCGTGCAAAATTCAACCGTGCCATTGGCTTTTCGGAAAACCATTGCATGAAGACCAACAATTTTCAGGGTGCCGACCCGGAAAGCAGCGCATTTGTCACCAGCAAACCACCCCCCCGAGTGGATTGCTCTCGAAACCGCACCAAACTCTTAGACGCCCCAAAGAGACGGCGCGTCAATTTGGCACACAGGTGATGTGGTGTATTTCGGACTGACGTCTGATTGGCTTGGCCGTATACTGGGGAGTGAACGGGGCGGACGTTGAGTACTAATTTTGGAGCGGGTCGCTGCTATGGTGTTGGTCTCCCGCCGCCGATCCGAGCGTTTGAAATCATGTCATTCGCTTGCCCTCCCGAAAATTGCATTTCTCGAAACCACGTGAGCGTTATCCGATCTTGCTCTCCTCATGTAGACTTGCCACGTTATTGGTCATTTCCATCTTCTGCGTTGCTTTGGGATGTTCGGAGCCCGCCGAGCCGCGCAGCTATTACGCCCCCAAAGTCGAGACAGAATTCCTCGTCCAGCCAAAACCGCCCGTACGTCCCAACGCACCCCGCATGGGATCCAGTACGATTCCATTGGCCGAACGACGTATTTTGGGCTCCATCATTCCATTCGAAGGCCGAGCTTACTTTTTGAAAGCGGTCGATCGGATCGAACGACTTGAACCGGTCGCTTCTGCATTTCGGAGCGTCGTAGAGGCGTTTGATATCGACCCGAAAACAGAAGAGCTGGCGATGAAGCTTCCTGAGGGATGGTCGTACAAGGTTCGCGAGACGGACAATGAGTTCGTGATGGCTGACATTCTGGCGCCTTCCTCGACAGCTGAACCGATCAAATTCACGGTTTCCGTTTTGGGTATTTCGGATTGGGAAAATGACCTGCTTCGCAACGTAGATCGGTGGCGCGGGCAACTTGAGCTTCCTCCGACGTCGATGGACGCGCTCAAGAAAGAACTGCCGGCCATCGTGAGGGCATCAGGAAAGATGCCTGCCTATATTTTTGATGCTACTAGTCGCGGAGTTGGTTCTGGCAGTGCGAATCAAGAGACCGTTGGTCAAGGGGCTGAGGTAAACGCGCCTGGCTCTGCCGAATTGCCCAACGCGACAAGCTCTGCACCTCCGATGGCCCCCAAGCCTCTATCAGGCGGCGCGCCAAAGATCCTTTCGTATGACAAGCCTGAATCCTGGGCTTTGCAGGGGCCAAAAGATTTCCGATTGTTGAGTTTCAACATTGGGAACGATGGATCTGCCGGGGAAGTGATCGTGAGCTGGGCCAAGGACTTACCCATCCCGAATGCTTCGATGTGGTACAAGCAGGTACTTCAAACCGACGACGAACCTAAAACTGATGCACTAGCAGCACAAGCGGTTTCGGATGCAGAGACGATTCCCTCTGGAGAAATTGAGGGCAAGCTTTATTCGGTGCGAGCGGGAGACGAGCCGACTTCATCGACATTGCTGGTGGCGGCGATTCCAACAGGCGATGACGGGATGTGCCTGTTTGTGAAGTTAAAAGGTGATCTGCGGATGACAGAACAAGAGAAAACCAACCTACTGAGCTTTGTTAAATCATTGCGATGGGAGCGAGAATAACGTGGCAACAGGAACCGTAGTTGATTCAACAATAGCCAGTTCATCCGCCAGAGCAGGCACATGGGACATCGGAAGTCTCCTATGGCTGGTGCTGCGGGCAATAGGCTCTCTCAAAATCACAGTTGCCATGTTCGCGCTCGGCACGCTGATCCTGCTTGTCGGGACGCTTGCACAAGACGAGGAGACGATTGTCGATGTCAAGAAAGCGTATTTCAACAGCTGGGTAGCCACTGTACCGCTCGACGTCTTTGTCCCACAAACGATATGGCCTCATACGGAGATGATCCCGTATGCATTCGCCATTCCGGGTGGCGCTGCGGTGGGACTGATTTTGCTTGTCAATCTGATCGCGGCCAAGCTCACTCGCTTTCAAATGAATGCCAAGGGTGGACGGTTCGCAATCGGACTCGGAGTTACCATCGTAGGATTTTTATTGGTGTCCGCCATCGTCGTCAGCGCACACTTGGGTGACGGACTGCAGGGCGAACCGCCATTCGACTACGAATATCTATGGATCGGTATCAAAGGGACAGTATTTTTGCTGGCCGGCGGCTCGTTGATGTGGAGTATCGGTTGGATTCCAAAGACACGCTTGCTTCGATGGACCCTTTGGACATTGACCGCGATCTTCATCGGATTAACTGTCTTTCTGTTGGCGACCAACGACGCTTACCGTATCCCGAATCCTGGATTGCGAATCGTATGGCAATTGACCAAGAGTCTTGTTGTCAGCTTGGTGCTGCTGGTGGGCCTGCTTCTATTGTTCGGCAAGAATGGCGGAAACGTGCTGATCCACCTTGGCGTGGGGCTTCTGATGTTGGGGCAGTTTATCTTCGGTGATGCACAACGAGAAGAACGCATTTCTATCTTTGAAGGGCAACGAACAGTCGTTGCCTACGAGCAAGATACTGTCGAACTAGCCTTTATCGATAGCAGCGGGGAAAAATCGAATCACGTGATCGCGTTTGATCACCCGTTGCTGCAGTCGTCCTCGACCAACGGCAAATTCCTATCCAGCCCCGACTTGCCTTTCGAATTTCGGGTAGATC
>CAIXME010000605.1 GCA_903920425.1 uncultured Pirellula sp.
CCGAACGTGAGATCCAAGAAGCGTTGGATGTGCTCGTACAAGGTCGAACAACCATTGCCATCGCCCACCGAATTAGCACACTGCGCAAAGCCAATCGAATCATCGTTTTGGAAAAGGGCAAAATCACCGAGGTAGGCAACCACGAAGAATTGCTCCGGCTTGGCGGAACGTACTCCCGCCTGAATCAGGCCCAACACCAAATGAATATTCACGAGGAGACATAGCGCTCAGCCAAAGACCTTGTGGACAAAAATACGGGCCACAGTTAGCTTTGGCGCGATTGTAAGGCATGGAATGGTTTCTTCACCAGTGTGCCATCCTAACACATTCAATTTTTCAAGAATATAAAACGAACGCGCCGATATCCGTCCCAACTGGGTAGCCGACCACACAAGTGCACAGCATTGCCCTTGATTCAGCCAGTGCAACCAGATTTCCTTGGAACGAGATTATGCCCGATACCTCAAACCACGCGACTCCCACCGTATCTACGTCAACCGCAGCCAACGGCGGGATGAAACAGATGGTGGATGCTATCACAGCCATCAGCGATGCAGTGCATAGCATCTCAGACCAACTAACCAGTTCGACCACGCTGATCGAGAGCACTGTTAAAAAAACAGAAGGTGCCGTCGCCAATGCGAAATCGATGAAGTCATCTGCATCGGATGTTCATCAAGTCGTCGAGATGATCGATGACATATCTGAAAAGATTAAGCTCGTTTCGCTCAACGCCAGTATCGAAGCGGCCCGCGCTGGTGAAAGTGGACGTGGATTCTCGATCGTCGCAATCGAAGTGAAAGAATTGGCCAGCCAAGCTGCGCAGGCCAACGCAATGATACGAGATCGTATCTCGCTGTTCCAAAAGCAAACCAACGAAGTGATCGGATCGCTGGACGCTTTGATGCACGCCGTTGGCCAGATTAGCGATTTCAGAAACAGTGTTTCGAGTGCTACGGTGGCGCAGACGACCATGATCGGCACGATTGAAACTCAAACGCAATCGATTGCAGAGGAATTGCATTCTCGGGATGCGACTCGCATGATCGACATGTCACAGTCTTTGGTGCAACTCATTGTTCGTAATTTGTACGAGCGTACCGCCGACGTACGATGGTGGGCCGTAGACGAGACTGTCCATCGCGTACTCGATGGATTGAGTGAAAAGCAAATCGAACGCATCGATTTTGATCGTCTCCGTAACATACTCAGCGCAAACGACGAAAATACCCGACAATCCAAATCATGGTTGCCGTTGAGCGGCAATAAGGACACAGTCCTTGCATCGCTGCAACATGCCTCGAAACGATTAGCAACCATCAACAAGTTCTACAGTGTGTACTTGAATTTGGTCTTGGTCGCTCCCAATGGCGTTGTCGTCAGCAGTAGCCAGCCCTCCAAATACCCCCATGTTTTGGGAGCCGATGTGTCCAAGCGAGCCTTTTTTCGCGACGCCATGGCGACCAAGAACGGAACCGAATATGCGGTGGAAGATGTGCTGTTCGATCCATTGCATGACAATCGCTCGGTAGCCGTCTACGCAACTGCGGTTCGCCGAGGCGGCGTAGAAGATGCTGCCCCCGTCGGTGTTTTAGGTGTTTACTTTGACTGGGAAGAGCAATCGCGGGTGATTGTGCGAGACGAACCCATTTTCAGCACCGAGGAATGGGCACGCAGTCGCGTTCTGTTGTTGGACAAGAATCTGCGAGTGATCGCGGCCTCTGATGGAAAAGGATTGCTCTCCACGTATCCGCTTCATCACAAGAGCCTTTCCAAAGGAAACTACGCCTGCGATGACGGACGCGTCGTGGCCTACGCGAAAACAATCGGCTACCAAGAGTTCGATGGCGTGGGTTTATACGGCGTTATCGAGCAGCTCTAGAAGCGATTGGCGCTGGTAGTTTTTAAGCGCGACCCTAGAAGAATTCGGCTAATTGAGCTATGTTGCTGGGTTTCGCGTTGATTTCAAGCCACCGGTCCATCCCTTTTTTTCTAGCGTTGCGATGCGAGTTCTATCACTCATTCGGTCTCGATTTGCCCCCGTTTTGGCCACTTGGATCGACGACCAGGAATTGTTGAATGCTTCTCTGGAGAGAATCGTTTCGTCTCGCGACGCGACCCTGGCTGACTACCAAGCCAATTTGGCGATGCCATTGCAAAAAAAGCTTGGTAAACCTCCGTTGACGATCGCGGAGGACATTATGGCCGGCCTCGATTTGGGCGATATCTGCTCTTCGGTGACCATTGCAGGCCAAGGCTACATCAATTTGCGACTCTCTCCAGAATGGCTCGCAAAAAGTTTGTCTGAGGCTCATGCCGACCACGAGCGACTCGCCGTGACCAAGGTCGATAATCCGAAAACCTATGTGATTGATTTTTCGTCCCCCAACGTCGCAAAACCAATGCACGTCGGACACATCCGATCCACGGTCATCGGGGACTCTCTCTCCAAGATCCTGCGATTTCTGGGACACAAAGTGATCACCGATAATCACCTCGGGGACTGGGGAACTCAATTCGGGATGATCATATACGGCTACAAACACTTCCGGGATGAGGACGCGTTTGCCCGCGCACCCGTCGCCGAGCTCAGCCGTCTATACCGAGAAGTGCAGCGGATCATCTCCTATCAAGATGCGGAAAGAAAATTGCCAACGCTGGAATTAGCCATTCCCAAGGCCGAACAAAAGCTGGCCGATGCAAAAAGCAAAGTCGCCGCGTCCCCCAAAGACAAGAAGCTTGCGAAAGAAAGTTCCAGCGCTGAGAACCAACTGAAAGAATTGCACGAAGAACTCAACAAAGCGAAAGAAACGATCGACCAAGCAAAGAGTGACACCGAGTTTGTCGCTCGTGCTCAATCGCATGCCGATCTCAGTCAACGCGTATTGAGAGAGACGTCCAAGCTCCATCAAGGTGACGCAGAGAATCTCAAACTTTGGAATGACTTTCTACCCAACTGCAAAGAGGAAATTCACACTGTTTACCAGCGGCTTCATGTCGAGTTCGACTACGAATACGGAGAGAGCTATTACCACGACATGCTGCCAATGGTCGTAGAGGACCTTCTGGGCCGTTCCATGGCAGTCAATAGCGATGGAGCCATCTGTGTGTTCCTGGATGGATACGATGCACCCATGATCGTACAAAAACAGGACGGTGCCTACTTGTACGCGACGACCGACATTGCAACGGCCATGTTCCGAGAACGCGAATTTGCGCCGGACGCTTGTCTCTACGTCGTGGATCATCGTCAAAGCGAACACTTTCAAAAGCTGTTCGATGTCTTGCGAAAGATCGGAATTACGCAAACCGAACTCAACCACGTGCAGTTCGGAACGGTCCTTGGCAAGGACGGCAAGCCTTTCAAAACAAGATCAGGAACCGTCGTCGGACTTGAGTCGCTACTTGATGAGTCGGTGGAACGTGCTTGGCAAGTGGTTTGCGATCCAGATCGACTTAAAAGCGCTGGCAGCGAACTTACCGACGCAGAAAAACGCCACATTGCCGAAGTCGTTGGACTGGGTGCGATCAAGTATGCAGATCTCTGCCATAACCGCACTAGCAACTACGTTTTCGATATGGAGAAAATGGTTCAACTCGTCGGAAACACGTCGGCGTACATACAGTACTCCTACGCCCGCACTCGAAGTATCTTGCGGAATGGGGATACCGAAGGGTACAACGCAGCACGGATTAGCAATGCAGAAATGGTCCTCGCAACAGGGCCCGAAATGACACTTGCTTTGCAATTGCTCCGGTTCGAAGACATGCTCGCTCAATCGATGGTGGATTATTTGCCGAACTTGCTCACGGAGTACCTATACGAAACCGCACGGCTTTTTAGCAGCTTTTTTGAACAATGTCCTGTGCTCAAGGCAGACAATCCCGAGACGGTTTTGTCGCGACTAAAGCTGACTGACTTGACTGGCGCAACGTTGCGCAAAGGTCTCGAGTTGCTAGGTATCGGCGTCGTGGAACGGATGTAGAATAGTGGCATGGAAAGCTCCACCGATCCTATTCCGCCGATGAAATACTATGGGCCAACCGATGCGTTCGGGTTTGGCCAAATTGCGGAGATTTGGCAAAACCGAGAACTGCTCTACAGTTTCTTCTTGCGTGATCTGCTGATTCGCTACCGGCAAGTGCTCGTCGGTGTGATGTGGGTTTTGCTGCAACCCTTGATGGGCATGTTCATCTTCATGGGTCTATTTTTTGTATTAGGTACCAAGGCGGGCAGCTCTGGCATCGCCTATGCACCCATCGTGCTAACGGGCATGTTGTGTTGGCAATTGGTATCGAGCAGCTTTCGAGATGCAACGGGATCTTTGGTCAACTATCGTCACGTCGTCACCAAGATCTATTTTCCGCGTATGCTCTTGCCACTGGCGAGTTTGTTGTGCGCTGTTTTCGATTTGGCAATCGGTTCACTGCTGCTATTGCCCATATGCTGGATCACGGGAACTGCGATCTACTGGAGCACGATTTGGTTAGCCGTACCGATCATGTTGTGGCTTGTGCTTTTCTGCGCGGGTTGCATTGCGTGGCTATCAGCGTTGAACGCACATTACCGAGACGTCGGCTACGCATTGCCTTTTATCCTACAACTCGGGATGTTTGTATCGCCCGTTGTGTATGATACTCAGCGCGTTGCGACGTTGCTGACAGAGCGATGGCTGTGGCTTTACGAAGCAAACCCCATCGCAACGTGCATCGGATTGCTGCGATGGGCTCTTTTAGGTACCACCGCCCCGAGCGTGCCGGGCATGGTAGCCGCAGCGCTGGCTACGATCGCAATCTGCATCAGCGGCCTAGCTTGGTTTCAACACGCCGATCAACAACTTGCAGATCGGATCTGATGATGAGTCACGACTCGATCCATTTGGTCAACGTCAGCAAGCGATTCAGGCTTGGAGCCTCCAATGAGTACGGACGATTGACCGAAGCGATAGCGACCGGCGTTCGACGATGGTTTTATCCTTCGCCCAAAACTACCGACCTGGCAACACGCGATTCGTTCTCGCAACGCATCGAAGATGGTTGGTTCTGGGCTTTGCAGGATATCGAATTCTCCGTACCAGCAGGTGACATCGTCGGCATCGTTGGCCGCAATGGAGCAGGAAAGAGTACTCTTCTCAAAATACTCTCGCGCATCGTGACACCCACCCAAGGTCGCGTGGGAGTACGTGGACGCGTGGGAAGCTTGCTAGAGGTTGGAACGGGTTTTCATCCTGAACTAACGGGACGAGAGAATGTGTTTCTAAACGGCGCCATCCTGGGAATGCCGCGTTATGAGATCAAGCGCCGATTCGATGAAATTGTCGCCTTTGCAGAAGTAGAGTCCTTTCTCGACACGCCCGTAAAACGTTACTCAAGCGGCATGGCAGTTCGATTGGCGTTCGCAGTTGCAGCGCATTTGGAACCCGATGTTCTCATCATTGACGAAGTCTTGAGTGTTGGAGATCAAGCATTTCAGCGAAAATGCATGGGCAAAGCCAGCCAACTGGGTGACCAAGGCCGCACGATTCTCATCGTTTCGCACAATCTAGCCGCGGTTGCGAATCTATGCCGCCGAGCCATCCTGCTGCAGGACGGAAAACTGGTTGCAGATGGATCTCCCGACAAAATCATCGATCGGTACCTTTCTGATATGCGATCGGGTGACGGTCAACGCCAATGGCCAGACGATGACACAGCCCCGGCTTCAAAAGAGGCACGCTTGCTCGCCGTTTCTGTTTACGGAAACGGTCAAACAGAACCGGTCGGAGAAGTGGATATCGATGAAGATATCGTGGTTGCGATCGAGTACCGCGTTCTGACCGAGGATGCGACACTTTGCGTACAAATCCAAATCAAAGACGAGACGGGGGCGTATGTTTTTTGGTCTGCAAACGCCCCCTCCATGAACCATGCGCCGGATCCGTGGTACGGACGACCTTATCCTGTCGGCACATACAGAAGCGAGTGTCGGATACCGGCCAATTTTCTGAATGACACTCGCTACTTCATCAGCGTGTCGATCGGCTCCGAAGTCGGTAACGCTTCGCTAAAGCAAGAGGCGGCGTTGTCGTTCTTGGTTCACGACACCGGCGCCATGAGGCAGGAATATACAGGATCATGGATTGGCCCTGTTATACGCCCACGATTAGATTGGCGCACGACCAAGAACGCATAGCAACAGCGTTTGATGATCGCGTACGACCATCAAAACAACCGATTGCTATACACTTTTCGTTACTTGATGATTTGCTTTGATTGAAGCAACGTCAAGACAGCTTGAACGCATTCCGCAACCGACAACTTACTGGAGTCCAGAACCAAGTCCGGTGCTTCTGGTTGTTCGTAGCGTGCAACATCAGAAGAAACGCTCGGGCTGGTCAAGCTTTGTTTCTTCGAATCGCGACCCAATCGCTCTTGCTCGTCGGCAATACAGTGAACGGTGAGGAAACGATCACGGCCGATGACATCGGCAACACGTTCTCGCACCGATTGGTTGGGAGCGACGAATGCTGCCAAGCAAATCAAGCCATGGTCATTAAACAATTTGGCGACATGTGCGGAACGACGCAAGTTCTCACTCCGCTCCTCAACCGAGTAGCCGAGGTCCATATTGACCCCGCGCCGCATCAGTTCGCCATCAAGCACGGCAACAGCACGACCACCGTCGAATAGTGCCCGCTCCACAGCTCTCGCAATGGTTGTCTTTCCTGTTCCGGTCAACCCCGTGAATAGGATCGTCGATGCTGCTTGGCCAAATCGGGCCGTTCGCTCGCTTTCCGTTACGTTGGAAATGAGCTGCTGATCCTGAACAGCCTGGTTCTCGTTATTCTCCCATGCTGCCGTCGGTTGTTTTGCAGAATCTCGGTCGGAGATCATTCCCGCCCCGACCGTTGTATTGCTAATCCGGTCGATGATGATGAACGAACCAGTAAACCGATTGCGTCGGTACGCATCAAAATAAATCGGTTGGCTTAGCGTAACCGAGCACCGACCGATCTCATTCAATTGCAGGTCGGGCGCTGGAGTCCGGTGCAATGAATTGACATCAACACGATACTTGAGCGAATCGATTTGACCGCTGACCGTTTGCGTGGTGTGCTTGAATAAATAGGTTTTGCCAGGAACCAGCGCCTCGGGACTCATCCAAACAATGGTCGCGTCAAAAGCATTGCTGATCTTAGGAACATTCCCGGGGCGAACAATCATGTCGCCTCGCGAGCAATCGACTTCGTCCTCCAGGACCAAGGTCACCGATTGGGAACAGAAGGCTTCGGTAAGGTCACCGTCTTGAGTAACGATACGTTCGATTTTACTGGTGCGTTTGGATGGCAGGACCATGATCTGGTCGCCTTGACGAATGATCCCCGACGCGACAGTTCCGCAGAATCCTCGGAAGTCTAAATTGGGCCGATTGACCATTTGGATAGGTAATCGGAAATCTTCCAAATTGCGGTCCGAGCCAATGTAAACCGACTCTAAAAAATTCATCAATGTGCTGCCGCGATACCATGGCATATTCTCGCTTGGATCGACTAAGTTCTCACCATGCAGCGCAGCGATCGGAATGAAATGCAAATCGGGCAGATCCAGACGCGAAACGAAATCGCGATAGTCATTGCAAATCTCATCAAAGCGAGCCTGACTGTAGCCCACCAGGTCCATCTTGTTGATGGCGACGACTACGTGGCGGATCCCCAACAAGGACACGATAAAGCTATGTCGCTTGGTTTGCGTTAGAACACCGTATCGAGCGTCGATGAGAATAATTGCCAGGTCGGCAGTCGATGCCCCAGTGGCCATATTCCGCGTGTACTGCTCGTGGCCCGGAGTGTCCGCGATGATGAACTTTCGCTTGGCGGTCGAAAAGTAGCGATAGGCCACATCGATCGTGATTCCTTGCTCCCGTTCCGCTTTGAGCCCGTCGGTCACAAGCGCAGGATCAAACGCCCCGCCTGTCGTTCCGTGCACCTTGCTCTCGGATTCAATCTGCGCCAATTGATCTTCGTACAGCATTTTGCTGTCGTAAAGCAATCGACCGATCAACGTACTCTTGCCGTCGTCGACACTACCGCACGTGATGAAACGAAGCAGCTCTTTGCGTTCATGTTGTTCCAAATACGCCAGGATATCCGTGGCAATCAAATCGCTATGATGAGACATGGCTTAGAAATATCCTTGCGTCTTCTTGAGTTCCATACCAGCACCACCGCCATCTTTGTCGATCATGCGTCCCTGACGCTCCGATGTAGTCGTCAAAAGCATCTCTTGAATGATCTCGGGAAGAGTTGCGGCGGTAGATTCAACGCCACCGGTCAGCGGATAACAACCAAGTGTTCGGAAGCGGATCATTTTGTGCTCCACCTTCTCACCTGGTTTCAGTTTCAATCGATCGTCGTTCAGGTGGATCCAGGTCCCCCCGCGTTCGACAACGGGCAGCATCTTGGCAAAATACAAATCGGGAAGCGGAATGTTCTCTAGGTAGATGTATTGCCATACATCGAGCTCTGTCCAATTGCTCAGTGGGAACACTCGGATACTCTCGCCCGGATTAACCCGCGAATTGTATAAGTTCCACAATTCCGGACGCTGGTTCTTGGGATCCCATCGATGGAACTTGTCACGGAACGAGAAGACTCGCTCTTTGGCTCTCGATTTTTCTTCATCCCGTCTAGCCCCACCGAACGCAGCATCAAAACCATATTTATTGAGGGCCTGCTTGAGCGAATCGGTCTTCATGACCTCCGTATGCTTCTCGCTGTTTTCACCTGGATCGATACCTAATTTCAAACCCTCTTGATTGATGTGAACGAGCAATTCAATCCCGAGCTCGTTCTTCACGTAATTGTCTCTAAACGCGATCATCTCCTTGAATTTCCAAGTAGTATCGACGTGCAAGAACGGGAATGGCGGCTTGGCTGGATAGAATGCTTTGAGGGCCAAGTGCGTCATGACAGCGGAATCTTTGCCGACCGAATACAGCATCACCGGCTTTTTGAATTCGGCCGCGACTTCGCGAATGATGTGGATGCTCTCAGCCTCTAGTTGTTTGAGGTGAGTCAAGTTGTAGGAATTCATTCAATCCTCGGCTCGATTATCGAGCGTTAGCCTTGGTTTGGAAAGGTTTGCGATGCTTTGCCCGATTAGTTTTCGGAATGCCAATGGCAAAGCAATACTACCAGTCAATAAAGTAGTAATCATCCCAAAATGAAAAAGGGGGGACAGGGCAGACTGGGCAAATTAATGGCGACAAATGGATACGACGCAGCGTTAGCGTTGTCGGCCCATCGAGTCACTTTCAAACACTATTTTGCGCGCTTTGCAAACGAAAGAGCCGCTTGTTCCAATTGGTCGCGAGAATGGGCAGCGGAAACCTGAGTTCGAATCCTAGCTTTTCCCTGGGGAACAACTGGGTACGAAAATGCTATCACATAAATCCCGTCCTCTAGCATGGACTTGGCGACGGCAGCAGCCTTGGCTGCGTCCCCGAGCATCACGGGAACAATCGGGTGCGTGCCGGGCAATATGTTCAAACCGTGCCGAACCATTTCCTCTCGAAAGAACTTGGTGTTGGATTCTAGTTTGTCCCGCAACTCGGTGGATTCCGAGAGCAACTCCAGAGACCGGATCGTTCCAGCGACGATGGGAGGAGCGACGGTATTGGAGAAGAGATAGGTTCGTGATCGCTGACGCAACAAATCAACCAACTCAGCATGGCCTGACGTATAGCCACCACTTGCCCCGCCGAGTGCCTTACCAAGCGTTCCGGTCAGGATGTCGATCCGATCCATCACGCCACACAATTCATGTGTCCCACGCCCTTGCGCTCCGATAAATCCAACGGCATGTGAGTCGTCCACCATCACCATGGCATCGTATTCGTCGGCAAGCTCGCAGATGCTTGCTAGATCAGCAATGGTCCCATCCATCGAGAACACGCCGTCGGTTGCAATCAGCCTGAAACGCGACGACTTTGCCTCTTCAAGCTTTGCTCTCAGATCCGCCATGTTGTTGTTCAAATAACGGAACCGCTTTGCCTTACAAAGCCGAATCCCATCGATGATACTCGCGTGATTCAATTCATCGGAAATAATCGCATCATCAGGACCCAGGATCGTTTCAAACAATCCGCCGTTCGCATCCCAACACGAGTTGTAAAGAATGGTATCTGGCATCCCTAAGAATTGACTAAGTCGATTTTCTAAATCCTTGTGAATGGATTGCGTACCGCAGATAAAGCGGACAGAAGCTAAACCATAACCCCAACGTTGGAGCCCATCCTCGGCCGCTTGCTGAACACTTGGATGCTGGGCCAGACCAAGATAGTTGTTGGCACACATATTGAGCAATTCGCGGCCGTCCGATAAGCGAACCTGAGTTCCTTGAGAGGAATCGATAATGCGTTCGGATTTGAAAGTACCTGCGTCCCGCATCGCTTGATTGGAGAGGGCGAGTTGCTCGAGAAATTGTGCGTTCATGAATCAAATAGAAGGAGTCAAGTGGATTGGTTTCTGCAGAATCAGTCAGCGGAATACGACTAGGACGACACCGAGTGCGAATGCAGGTCCTCAAGATCGACGAATTCTAAGGTCGAAATGTGAGTTGATTCCAAAACAATTTTCGGGGCGAGCCCTGCTTCGAATGCCTGCTTCCAACGTTGTACACACAAACACCAGCGGTCACCAGGTTTTAAGCCAGGAAATCGAAAGGCTGGAACGGGTGTGATCAAGTCGTTTCCCGCATCTCGTGAGAACTCAAGAAATTCCTGCGTCATTTCAGCACAGACTAAATGCAAACCGAGATCGTCAGCCCCAGACCGACAGCAGCCATCGCGAAAAAAACCAGTCGGCGGATCCATTGAACACGATTGAAGTTCTGTTCCAAGGACATTTTTTGCAACGGACACGTTAATACACTCCAGAACGAGTTGTTTCCAATTGAGGTAAACGCATTGTAACCGACGAACAAGGCTCACGGTGGAAGCACCAATGCAAACACGCAGTCATTCATGGGCGTGCATTTATCATGTATACACGGGAAGTATAGGTTTCGACAAATCAGCCTCTTGCATTTGCCGCTGGGCTGTGAAAAGCCTATATTCGACGGGTCTACGTCACTAGCTTGAGTGGCATCGTTATTCCCATTCGTTGAGGTACCCCAGAAAAATGTCCCTTGCTCTGCTTTTTCTCGCGTTCTCCTGCGTTCTACCAGGCGACAACTGGCCAGGCTTTTTGGGTGTTGACGCTGACCTCAGTTCAGACAAAGCGATTCCTGTGAAATGGACGCCCAGCGAAGGTATCGCTTGGAAAGTTGCTACGCCTGGACACGGCCAATCGAGTCCGGTCATTTGGGATAACAAAGTCTTTGTGACCACAACCGATGGTCCCAAAAAGGATGATTACTTTGTTTTGTGCTTGTCACTGGTCGATGGAAAAGAGCTTTGGCGATACCAGTTGAAAAACACCGATCCCGTAGAAAACAGCGTCTACGTTAGCCGAGCCGCTCCAACACCTGTGGTCGATAGCAATGGTATCGTGGCATTCTTCGAAAGCGGTGACATCGTTGCTCTCGATCATTCGGGCAACGAGCGATGGAAACGCTCCATCGCCCAGCAGTACGGCAAATTCCAAAACAAATTTGGCTTGAGCGGCTCACCTGTTCAATCCAAGAACAACGTCTATCTCTTGATCGATGACGAGGGACCGAGCTATTTGTTGGCCTTGGACAAAGCTACCGGAAAGGAAGTTTGGAAAAAGGACCGGACCGAAAGAAAGAGCTGGTCCTCCCCTGCAATTCAAACTATCGAAAACGTGCAACAAGTGATCGTAAGCTCGGCTGGCTCGGTCGATGGTTACGATGCCTTGTCCGGCAATCTACTTTGGACCTTCAGCGATGTGGGCGGCAATACCGGCACCACTCCGCTGCCCGCAGGTCCAGGTCGATTCTTTGTTGCTGCCGCTGGCGGTCGCGACGGGGACGTGGAAATGGCCAAGAAATCCAACATGGTCATGCAAGTTCAAATCAACGATGGAAAATGGTCCGTCTCGCCAAAGTGGAAAACAGCCGAAGCCGCGCCATCCTGGGCGTCTCCCATGGCTTACAAAGGGTGTGCTTACTGGGTCAATCGCTCCGGATTGATCTACTGCTTTGATTTGGAAACAGGCGAGCTCAATTATAAGGAAAGAACAAAGCAATCCTGCTGGGCAACTCCCGTCGGCATAGGGGAACACGTCTACTTCTTTGGCAAGGATGGTTTGACATCGGTGATCGCCGCAGGAAAGGAATTCAAGCTCTTGGCTGAGAACGAGACGTGGGATCCTAATTCCATCGTTCCAGACACAAAAGCAGGCGAGAAAGAACCTACTGAGGAACGCCGCCGTGCAGCCGCATCTTTCTCAGGTCCAACGCAATACGGATGCGCCATTGCAAATGGGCGAATCGTTGTCCGCACCGGCGACACCGTCTATTGCATCGGCCAATAGTTCGGCGCACTAACTTGTTAAAAACAGAAACCACTAGGGTACGACAAAGATCAACCCAGTGGTTGCAGCACCCTGATAAAGAACACCGCGTGGCGATAGTCCCGCATGCGATTTGCGAGATGGCAATTGCCCCTCTGGGTAATGACCGATCGTGTACATTCTCTCCCGTGGACCATGCTCGCCAATCTTGTAGGGCAATACCGGAATGGTCCCGATGAACTTGGCATAAGAGATCGCAGGACGTGTCCACGCAGGCACGTTGGTTTGGTAACGTTCGAAATTAATCTGTTCGAAGTAGAGCGGGTTGGTGTGAAATTGAGCCGCAGTCCAAGAGGCACATCCTGGCTCCCACTCCGCATCAGCCAACTCGGACTTCGTTGTTCGAACGCCATTCTCCGGCATCTTGGCAGCTTGATCGAAAGCTGATTGAGCAGGCGTTCGTGCAAGCGTCTTCTCTAGCGAGGCACTTGCACCCGTCATACTCTCTACCGATGGGACAGCTGGTAGCCCTCGAGGCGATCGAGCAACTACTGGCGATCCGTCCCCCTGCTCCTGACCAACGACTTCTCCAGCGATCAAATTGCAAACTAAGCACAATTTGGCTAGCAAAAAAGCGGACTTGGGTAGATTCATAGCGAAAGCCCAATCCAGTCGCGATCACGAAGGTGACGGAACTGGATCTCCTGAAAATGTATCTAATTTGCGGATTATTCGGTCCTCTTAGATTTCGGCCAACCAGACCGTTTTCGTGAGTAAAGCAGCTCAGGAAGACTCATTGGCACGTTTGTTTCGAACTAAATCGAAAACAACCCCCTCTTTTGGGTAGTCATTGCGTTCCTTCGCAACTTCGACCAATTAGACTGAGCCAGCTAAAGGTGCCGCAACTGGCAATCCGCCAATCCACTTACTCTGCTCCATTCCATTCCGGGATCGGTCCACCGCCGGCCCCCGCTAAGCCAGCGTACTCATGCCCTTTCGACCTGTTTCGATACTGAAGAAAACTTTGCATGGTTGGCTACGTCCCAGCCCTGACCGGCACCGTCACCAGATTATTGAAAAATTGCGATGCTGCCTCGAAGCATCGATGAAATTTTTAGGTGTGGGAAACGGCTCGACCCGTCCGCCCAAATCCTTCTTTAGGAAACTAGAAAAGCGACGCGTATTCTCAGTAGACGCTTTCTTTGCAGGTGGAATTCTCTCCATCGAAATCACCGGCGCTGGCCAAACGAACGCAAATCTGATCGCCGATGGAAGCAATTTCTTTGTCGATGCCAACGACAATCTTGCTTTCGAATTCGGCGAATTGCGAGGCGACATTGTTGACCTGGAGGCGGTGCATGTCTTCAGCAATGAGGCGATCGGAAAGTTCTTTTGGAGCGGCTATTTTGTCGATGCTCCACTCGACATTCAGCTGGCTACCGGTGATGTCGTACGCACTGAAGGGATCCGGGAGGTTCGAATCGATGCGAATATCAATGCTGCGGGCAACGTATCGTTGCAAGCCCTCGATGCGATTGAACTGAATTGCCCTGCAATGATCCAAGGCAACCTAAGCCTAGATTCCGCCACTGGGTCCATAAGCGATGGACCAAATACCAAGATTGAGGTTTTGGCAGATACCAGCATTCGCAGCAACAACGCGATCTTACTGGCCAATGAAGCAGGCGAATCGTGGAAGGTGGCTGGAACTACGTCCATTACTTCGCAAAGCGATGTCGAGCTAGGAATCTCCGGGGAATGGAACAGCAATATCCTCAATGTTGAATGCAGCGAATTATCGGTACGCGACCGAGATGCGATCTCCCTGCATCGCATCGTTGCCACCGGTAATGTTCAGGTCTCTGCGCTGAGTCGACAAGGCACGATCACTGATGTTGCAGGATCTTTCATTACCGCCGATTCCATGACACTCAACGCTGGGGATAGCATCCATCTGGCCGACAATGCCAGTGATTCCATTGCGATCACCAACCGTCTATTCATGAACGCCGCTATGGATATCGACATCGACTCGCAAGGCATTGCCAACTTTGGTTCCGTAGGTTTCTCTGCCCAAGCAGTGACCATCTACGAAGACAGCTCGACAATATTAGATGGGTCCATCGCTAATTCTCTAAGGATGCATTCACAAACCGAGATATCGCAATCGGGATTCGATACCGGAGCCAGCTTTAGCGCCTTGAAAGTAACGGGCCCAACCCTTGTTTCCTTGCTAGATTCGCCCGGTCGAGTCGATCTGCTGCGTGCGCAAGGCTCCGGCCTCTTGATGAATAACCTGATCGATGGCCCCGTCTCAGCCGATGGCATCGATGGGGATTTCTTGCTGCGAAACAACTCGCGATCAGCCTCCATCGGCTTGATCCTGGGCTCCTTTGATGAGCTAACGATTTGGCATACTCGCGCCAACATCGAATTGCAAAACCAAAGTTACCTTGTTGCTGGCGACCTCAACGTGCTAGCCGGTGTAGACGTCAGCAATTTTGTCGCGATCGATAATAACTCGATCAATCGCATCGTCAGCCCCAACGCAACCATAACCGATGTCGGGTCGCGTATCGTAGTTGGAAACAATGCTCATCTCACCTCTGCCAGCAGTATCCAACTGAACGAGTCCGCGAACGAGTCACTAACAGTTGGCAACGGTATGGCCTCGTTTGTATCCTTGGGCGGGGATACCATTGACGTGGGTGGTGGCGGAACTACCCAAGTATCGCAACTGGGGTTTTCCAGCGCGAGCATCATCGATGGGCAATC
>CAIXME010000606.1 GCA_903920425.1 uncultured Pirellula sp.
CAGTGAGCCCTTGATTTTGGGTACGTCATCGACAGATGGCTGGCGACCGTAAAAGGGAGCACCCGCGATAACGGTTTCTGGGCATCGTACCAGTAACTGGTTCACTACACCGCCACCGTAACAGAAACCAACGGCGCCGACTTTTCCAGTCGATAGCGGATGATTTTTTAGCGACTCCGCGCCAGCGATAAAATCCTCCAGCATTTCGTCTGGCTTGCGTTTGGCCTGCATCGTTCTCCCCTCGTCGTCTGTGCCCGGGTAGCCGCCCAATGGGCTGAGCGCGTCAGGAGCCAAAGCGATAAAGCCCACCGTTGCCAGACGTCGTGCAACGTCCGCTATGTACGGATTAAGTCCACGGTTCTCATGGATAACCAAAACAGCTGGGAATTTGGCGTCCGCTTTCGCTGGCCTCGCCAACAGCCCGCGAATTTTACCTCCACCTTTGGGTGAGTCGTACTCATAGGTCTCAGCTTGGATTCTCGCGTCATCTGGAGCGACTTGCTGTGCCAACGCATAGTTTGGCATTAGGCTTTCAATGAGCACTTCTGCGGTCAAGCCACCCATGGTAACCGCAGCAATGCGCTGAGCGAAATCACGGCGCGACAATCGCCCGTGGGCGTAATCATCGTACAAGTCGAGCGCGCGTTGATCAAAGTCCGATGCTTTTCGTCGATCCATAATGAACTCTCTGATTTCTATCCATGTGTTGCATTGTTTTCTGCTCGGCTAGGATGCTACGTCGCATTTGCCGATCGCATTGTCGTCTTGAGATTTACTTTTGACTGTTCGCCCATGCGTCGAGTCGTCTTTCGAGAATGCTCAAGGGCATGCCACCTTGCTTGAGGATTTGGTCATGAAACTCCGCCAGCGAGAACTTGGGGCCGAGCAGCTTTTCGTAACGGGTGCGAAGCTCACGAATCTTGAGTGAGCCAATCTTGTAGCTGAGTGCCTGAGCAGGCACTGCCATGTAGCGTTCTATCTCGGCGGTCGCACCTTGCAACGACATAGACTCGTTCTGCATCATGTACTCAATCGCTTGTTCGCGTGTCCAACCTCGCCAGTGCAGCCCCGGATCGACCACCAATCGAATGGCACGGTGCATTTCGTCGTTCAGCGCACCGATGTATTGACGTGGATCGGTATAGAGCCCTAGCTCTTTGCCGAGCGATTCGCAGTACAACGCCCATCCTTCACCGTACGCGCCATACCATAGGATCCTCGCAAACTGAGGGAGTTTCTCGTTCTCCTGTTGCAGGGAAATTTGGTAGTGGTGACCAGGAATCGCTTCGTGCAGGAAAAGGGACTCCATGCCGCTGGTGACATTGAATTTCGTGGCGTCAGGGATGGGCGTGTAGAAGATACCGGCACGGGTACCGTCTGCGGTTCCTGGCATGTACTCGGCGCTGGCAGTGTTCTCACGAAACGCTTCGGTACGACGAATCTCGAACGGGGTTTTGGGACGATTCTTGAACATCGAATCGAGTTTGGGTTCAATCTTGCCACGAATCGCCGCGAAGGCATCGATGACCTCGGTGGGCGATTTGAAGATGAGGAACTGTGGATCATCGCGCAAGAATACAAAAAAGTCTGCGAGCTCCCCTTGGTAACCCATCTGCTTTTTTACTAACTCCATCTCTGCTCGGATGCGTGCAACCTCACTCTGCCCAATTTCGAATATTTCATCCGGGGTCAGGTTTGTCGTCGTCCAATAGCGAGTCCAGTGTAGGTATTCCTCTTTTCCACCGGGAATCGCGCTGATCCCTGAAGACTCACGCGACACGGGCAAGTATTCGTCCTTGAGAAAGGTACCGAGAGAACGGTAGGCCGGAATCACACTTTGCTGAATCGCATCCCGGAATGCCTTGGTCAGTCGGTCTTTGTCCGCCGCAGGGAACGAACTGGGCATGTTCAAGATCGGTTGGTAAAACACGTTCTTGTCTAAATCGGTTCCGACAATGCTCTCGTCTAGAAGCTGTGGAGCCATCTTTTGGACCAACGCACGAGGCAGTACGTAGCCCTCGGCCATTCCTTTTCGATACTGCTCTTGAGCAATTCGTGTCCAGACGGAGAACGCTTCCATCCGTTGGAGCCAATCGTCGTAGTCCTTGACGCTTTTGAATGGATGGCTTCCTGTCCCGCTGCCCATTTGAGCAAAGCTCAGGTGCAGGCCATCAAATTGGCTGGCCGGAATTCGCTCTCCACGGTACTTGAGACCGTCGAGGCGGATCTTCAGTTCATAAACAAGGATCTCCTTGGCCAAGGCTCGCGACTCGTCCAGTTTGGCGCTGTCGACCAAGTCGAGATTGCTCAGTGTTTTTTGATAGAGTGATTTTTCTCTCGCAATGAAATCCTCAGAGATCCGTGCTGGTAACAAATTGTTGTACCTGTTGTCGCCGATGGCGGTTGCTTCGAGTGGAAACAGGATGAGGTACTGCTGGTAGTAGTCGTCAAAGTACTTGTCGGCCAACTTGGCTGGCGTTGACAGTTCCGCTGTGGGCGACGAGTTCGAAGGGGGTTGCCCGAAAGCCTCTGGGCAATTCATTCCTGACGTTGCTGCAACCAATGTGAACGAGGCCACGCTGCATGCTGCTGTAATGCGAGAAAAGAGATCTTTGGTCTTCAAAGTTGAGAAATCCTTAACGGATGATTGAGATATAGGAATAGAGGATAGAGTTTGTAGTTATTTGCTCTCGCCGTCAAAAGGAAGATTGCCGTACGCGGTTCGCGGCGGTTCATCCGTTTCGTCAACGGCAACTTTGAGGCGTTCGAGCTCTTGGTGAAGCTCTTGAACGGTTTGGGCATAAGCGGGGTCGTCGTAGAAGTTCTTGGTTTCTAGCGGATCCTTGATTCGATCCAGCAACTCCCACGTGTCCACATCTGGTTTGTAGTAATGAACGAGTTTGAAGCGATCGGTAATGACGCCGACGTGTGGGCGAACTCGGTGTGGTTCGGGAAACTCATAGTAATGGTAATAGAGGCTCGTGCGCCACTGGTCGGCTTTTTCACCTTGGCAAAGCGGCAGAATGCTCCGTCCCTGCATGTCAGCGGGCGCTTTGATGCCAGCGATATCCAAGAATGTTGGAGCGAAATCGATCAAGGACACGATTCTAGGCTCGACGCTTCCAGGCTTGACTTTGCCGGGCCATCGCACCATGAGTGGGCTTCGCAGCGACTCCTCAAAGATCCATCGCTTATCGAACCATCCGTGCTCTCCGAGAAAGAACCCTTGGTCTGACGAGCAAACGATCACGGTATTCTCGGCTAGCCCATTCGCTTCCAGATAATCAAGCATCCGGCCGATGTTTTCGTCAACGGCTTTGACGCACGCCAAGTAATCGTGCATGTAGCGATTGTACCGCCAACGAACAAGTTCCTGCCCCTGAGGTTTGGCTTTTCGGAAAGCTTCGTTTCGGGGGCCATAGTATGCGTTCCATGCGGCTAGCTGTTGGCTATCCATGTTGGGTGCGGGACGCAACTTGGCGTCCAAGTCAGTAAACGTTTTATCCAGACCCATGTCGTGGTCTGCGATCGCTTTTCCACGGCCCTGAAAGTCGTCAAAGAGTGTTTCTGGTTCAGGGTACTTGCGATCGTTGTCCCAGCCCAACAATCGTGTGGGTGGAGCCCATTCACGGTGCGGGGCCTTGTGCTGAGTCATGAGCATGAATGGCTTGCTCTTGTCCCGATTTTCAAGCCATTCCAGGGAGAGATCGGTAATGATATCCGTGGTGTAGCCCGTATGCTTGACCTGCTCTCCATTGCGGATCATCGGCGGATTGTAGTAGATGCCTTGCCCTGGCAGGATATGCCAATGATCGAACCCTGTAGGGTTGCTCACCAAATGCCATTTTCCAATGACCGCGGTCGCATATCCGGATGCTTGCATCAATTTGGGAAACGTTTGCTGGCTCGCATCGAAACGGCAGTTCGAATTGTTGTAGAACCC
>CAIXME010000607.1 GCA_903920425.1 uncultured Pirellula sp.
AAGTAGTCATGGTGACATTGCAAACAATCGATCCGCTGCGCGAGAAAGGCACGTGAAGTTCGTCCAGCCAACCGAATCGCATCCGGCTTCTTGGCGTCTTCCTCATCCATGGTCGCCGTTAAAAAATTGACCTGCGGCGCGTCGGTCCAGGACCCTTGAGATTCAATCAAATCACGAACGATGACGTCATATGATTTGTTTTGCTCAATCTGGTCCGCTAACCAATCCACATACTTTCGACGTCGAAACAACAAGAACGGCCCCTGATTGGTACCCACCGTCGCCCGGGTCCAACGCTCGGCTAAGTAGTCCGAAGAACGTCGGTCTTGCAGCAAATACTCGGTCCACCAAGCAATCCGATCTTCCTCTGGCACCCGCTCCAATACCCGAATCTCTTCAATCGAAAGCCCATTTCCGATCAAAGCTAAACTCAATCGCCGTGCGACCGTCATCCAAGATGCATCGCCCGCTTTGGGCAACTGCTGCTTTTCAATCTCCCGATCGATGGCCCTATCCACACGCAGAGCAACCTCCTGGACCGATTGCTCAAAACGCCCCGATATGGCTTCTTGCGGCTTCAATAATCGAGGACGAGGGGATGTCGCCCAGCCAATCCCCGCCAACAAGCCGATCGCAATGGATCCAAAGAGCAACCGCTTTTTCCATCTCGGGGCTGCAAAACGAGGCTGAGGCGGATCGCTTGCCCCACCGATGTCGGCCTTTGTATTTTCAACAGCAGCTACCGCTGCCACTTGCTGCCAATCGCTATATGGATCCATGTCTCGCACCGCTCGCCCATTTTGAATGGTCGCCATCCGCTGAATTCCATCTATTCGTACGTGTCTGTCAGTGCTTGGGGTAAATCTGCCCGAATTTCTCCTTTTCCTACAGACTTATCAAACCAATCCTTTACTTTTTTTGCCACCAACTCGTTGCGTGACGGGGATAGCGAAAAATACACAGCTCGAGCCGCAAGGTCTGTGGGCTCGCGCTCGCTCAAGGTCAGGTCCGCCATCGCTAGTGCAATCCCCGGCGGCAAACTATCCCATGCATACGTTTCGTTCTTGCCCTGAATGCGAACGATCAGCACCTTTTCCTTGACCTCTACGATGTTGACTTTGTTTTTGCCAACCGTAATCGCCTCGGTGGCCCTCGTCTTTGACTTGGCTTCACGAACCGATTTGATAAATATCTCATACAACTGCCCAAGCTGATCCAATCGTGCTCGCTTGGCCTGCATCTCTTCCGAAGCCGATAGCGGCAATGCTAATTCCATCTGCTTTTGGAAAAGCTCGAAGTCCGCTTTTTCGATCGCTTCCTTGCCCTTCTTCATGGCCTCAGCCCAGGCTTTCTTGTCGTTTGCATTCATGCCAGGACCAGCATTCATTGCCGGCATAGTTTCGGAAGGTTTGGTTTCGGCAGGCAGCGTCTCCGCAGGCTTGCTGACGTCAGGCTTGGTCTCGGGCGATTTGACCTCCATTGTTGCTGGTGCATCAGCAGGTTTTGGAGCGGCTGGGTCTGGCTTGGATGGCGGAACCGCAATCATTGGCTGACCATTCTCCATCCCCTCAGGCATCTTTGCAGGATTGGCCATGAATGGGTCTCCCACGCCGGCCTGTGTCTTGTTTTGCATTCCCGCCCCCTCCGCCGGATCGGTTGCTAAACTTGGCAAGCCCGACGGTGTCGAAGGAGGTCCCTTTCTGTCTTGTTCTTTTTTCGGTCTCGTACGAGGTTCTTTGCTCTTTGCCGGCCCCGCATTTTCGCCCTTTTCCTCCATTTTGGCGGCTGGCAAATTGTCGGATGCACCGCCCTCTGTATCCTTTGCGTCGGCGATCATTTGTTCCTGGATCTGCATTCGATTCCAGGCGAATCGTATGCCTGCGTACCCCAGAAAAAGAACCGCTCCACCCAAAACCAATCCCCAAGTCACAGCCTGCCTTTTTGCGCGAGCTCGCTTGAGCATCTCAATCCGATTACCTGCTGAATCAGACGATTGAGGTTTAGCACGAGTAGTGGACTCGAATATCAACGACTCCGGCTCAACAACCTCACGCAATTCTGACTGACGCAGCAACCCGGGCATTTGACGCGTGAGTGATTCCCAACGCTGACTTACCGAGCCAAAGGTTTCCCAAGAACCCTCCGACGCCATGCCGACTAAGCATGCCTGGGGTTCGAACGCAGCCCATGGATCCCCCGACGGGAAATACTCAACGGCCCCTGCAGGCACCAAGACTTTTTGAGGTATCATCGCATCGTATTTCTTGCGACTAGCCTCATCCAACAATGTGCTCTGAGCCTGCCTTAAAAGGCGAGCAACCAACTGCGCAGACTCGGGATTGGCTTTCGTATCGGAATTGTTCCAAGCGGCAGATGCCTGCCGCAAGGCGCTCTTTATCGCATCCGGCGGTGCATCCTCGGCAATCCCCAACAGCTCATAATGTGTAGGCGGAACAGAAGACAGCTTCCTGCCCAGGTGCTTCTCAACGGCATTCGCAATCTCACTCATGAGGCTCCCCATCGATTTCTAATTGGCTGATTCACTTGCCGATTGTCTTAGTTACGCATTACGCGAATGGACTGTCCGGTTCATCTTCAAGCTCATCCGATGAACGACGATTCGAAATTCTAGAATACAACGACTGAATCAACCCGACCCACATCGCAAATAACAACGGCGACGAATAGCAAAAGAGCAAGAAGATCAGGTGGGTCGTTCTATCCGGCTTGTCCGGCACAGCGGTATGCGGCAACCCAAAAAGATCATTGATGTTATTCGCAACCAACGGCACGCG
>CAIXME010000608.1 GCA_903920425.1 uncultured Pirellula sp.
AACGCTGGCCATCACCCGGCACGCGCGAGTTAAAACACCACGTTAAAAACGGCCGATCGCGGCCTCGGCGTGCATAGCTTTGTTCTATAGTTTTTCCGCTTTGGACATTCCTTCAGAGTGTACCGCCGATCGCGAAATGAAACCAGATTCCAACAGTAGCAATCAATGGTACGGCTAGAATCAGTCCGAAGATCCAAGAAGAGAAACCAAGTCCGATCTTTAACCGTAATATCCGTGTTGATGATAAGGCACTGAGCACCAAAGCTGGCGTAATTGGGAACATCAGAAGAACCCAATCATACGTGTTGGCTTCGGCAGGATAAGGGCGGAGTCGCACAACAAAGTAATCAAGTGCGATGTATTGCAGCAGGACGACGGTGGCAACAATACATGACGCGAGCCCAAATCTGAGGCAACCGGAATTCGATGCCGGATCAGATTGAGTTTGAGGCATCACGCCGCTCGTAGTGTCATCAGTCTCGTACGGATTTGATTTCGTAAACGCACTCCTACAACATAGCGGCAACCACCACCTAGTGGCCGCCAAAAAGTCTCTAAAGTCGCTCGCGGCCGACCGGCAACTGCGGTGCAGGTTTTTGTAATCGTGTTCCCCAGTCAGTATCATCGACCTCGCCAAGGAACTCTGAATCGTCTGATGTGATAAGAGCTATGCACTTGCCCTGCTTTCCAAGCCATTTTGCTTCATGCTCGTTGTTACAGCGGTACACAATTCTATCACATTCAAAGCAGTTTCGTTGATTTGGATCCCGAGTCGGAGTCAATGAAGCCCATTTCTGGGGACAATTGAATCGGAAGCGAATACTGCAATTCCGAATCTCGGCTTTTGATCCCGGGAAGTACTTTTCGATCGTGAGATCAAGAACACTGCGAGGAACAGGAATCCATTCAATTGCTTGATTCAATGCAAATCGTATCGTTTCTTCGTGCTCTATCCGAAACTGAGCGTCATCTGGACAGTAAAGCGTGATGGAGTTTGCATTGACCGCTTGAGGGAGAACGCAAAAAGTACGAGCAATCTTTTCGGGGACCATTTGAAGTGTCGATTCTTCAATCATCGGCAGGTCGGATTCGTTCATTGCTCTTCCCCGACAACGGTTGGCATCACTGAGCACAAGAAGTGAACTTAACGCAAGTTCGCGTGGTAGGCCGAATCCTTCGTGTGTATGTCATTGTTCGGCTTCAGTTTATTCGCTTGCTAGACTATCCGCAAACTCCTTTGTGTCACATCGTTCAACGAAAGCCTCCCGGTCTGTCAGATTACCCGAGTGATCCCAGACCTCAAGAATGTTTTTGGGGTGAGTCAAAGTAACATAGCGCTGATCCGGAAACTCGATTTGAACCCGGTTCCACAACGCCCGATGAACCTCTTTCGTGTTGGGCAAATGTCCATTGCGTATTTCGCGTGGAAGAAGTGTCCGAGCATAGACAGTCGCTTGCGGTGCCATTTTTGTTTTGCAAACTCGCCAGTACCTCCAACAATCTCAAATCCCTTTTCTGTAATCGTTTGATTCACTTACATCTGATTGTGAATTCGGTCCAGTTCGTAGATGTGATACGCTGTTTCGATGGGGATCGATAACAAAGCCATTGCGACGGCAAAAAGCAAAACGGCGATTGCAATCAAAGTGAATCGTTTGCTCACGTTTTATCCTGAATAGCCGAACGCCCCCAAGTTCAGCGACTGCGGAGGGCGGCGCAGCCTGTACGGAAAGGCGGCGAAGGCAGGTCTGCGGGCGAGGCACAGGCTGTGACACCCGGAGCAGTACGCTGCAGCGAATGGTTCGGCGACGTTGGGTTGTATGACGCGGAACTCATAGTGGAAAGCTACAACCAATCGCCAAAGATAGTGCCGACGAAGATGAAACAATAGCAGAATAGGAGTCCACCGGCGACGGGGACGTAGAAAAGCAATGTGAGAAGGCGCATCTGTAGCGGCCACGCCAGCCGAAAAAGGAATAAGACGCCAACGACGATGCTGACAGGGATCGCGGAATAGTCGCTCCAAGCGGTGAAGACCCTATAAGGCCACCGACTGAAGAACAGGTAGGCTGAGAGAATGATAACCGGTCCGAGCGTCGCTCCGATGACTGAGATAGAACTGCTGCAAGCGGATGAGTTCGCATGGGGTCTAGGCGTCGCACCAGCAGTATTCATAGATGTTCCTTAAAGAGAAAGTACTCGGAAGTCGCCGAACGGCAGACGATGACCGAGCAGCTGCAAGCGAAGCTTCTAAAAGTCGCGCGGCTGATCCGCCGCTTCGTGTCCATCGGTTGGTTCTGCGACTCTATTGAGGTGTTGAAAAGATGAGTAGTTGCAACAAGACGAACGCATTCAAGGCGCAGCCTACCCCGATGAATTTGTATCCCGCGAAGTATGCCCATCGACGTTGATCGGGAATGAGGTTCGGTCCGAATGAGCAATAGACGCCATGTCTGATTAATGGGAGCTTAGAATAGACAAGATCAGTCAGTCCGGCCGTGTAGCAGATAGCAATCAAAGCAATGTTTAACGGCCAAGTCATCGCGCATAATAGCCCCAACACAATGAGAATTGGCAAGTGGAAAATTGCGTTCGCTTCAAGTTCGTAACGTCTCATTCGTTGATTCCGTTTACACGTACTGAAAGCTCTGTGAGCACCGCGCACCCATTCCAGTCCATTCCCTAATAGCGATCCGACCAACGCCCGCCATTTGTCGCCGAACGTCCAAATTCATCGAGCGCGAGCAGTTGGCTCAACGAATGCGAAAAACGTCCGACCGGGCACTTCGATGCAATTTTTGGTTCGACCACTATTTTGTGTGGGTTAGGGCATGAGTGCAAGTACCTTCCCCATTCTGAGCAAATCAGCTTCACGATTGGCTCGCAAGATAATCCAAATATGTTTGGTTCGCATCTTCGAGCGAAGGTGGTCCAATAATCACACAGTACGGCACGTGATCATTGGGGGTAGCCCGAAAGGCAACAATGCACGATTCGCGAAAATGAATTGTCGACTCGCATCCTTCATTCGTAAATGTATTCATCAGTGGCACATTGGTCCTCGAATTGCGAGCCTCATAGATTTCCCAAGCCTCTACAAGACCAGCCCGCTTAATCTCTTCGTGACTCCTAAGTGGAGCATTACGAGAATGCGTCTGAATGTTCACGATGGCATCAACAATCTCGGTTTCCGTAAGGTTTGAACCAATGGCATATCCCATACCGGTTGCTAACTGAATCGTGATGTAATCACTTGAACATCCGATGAAGTATGTATCCATGAAATTGGATCGGTAGTGCTTCCCACGTACTTGTAGAAGTCGGGCTTGGGTTGCGACCACTCGCATGCCAGTGAGATGCAGGGCAGCCGATAGGCTTTCAGTACTCCATGGCATTCGGATCTCGCACATTTGAATGAAAGAAGACCGCCCCAATTCAGCCAGCCGAGCAGGAGACTTTACGCTAGTCAGAACGCCTGATCGAGGGCTTAGTTGCTACCGATTGTTCGTCCAGATTCTAGCCTTCGAGCAAGTTGATCGCTAGCTACCTGTGGGCTCGATGTGCTCCGTGGTTTCTGCGAGATGCTCTGGTGATGGTGTTGGGAAATGAAAAAGCCCGATCAACCCGATTGCCGTCAAAACGACTCCAAGGACAACGCACAAACCAGCCCATCCACGTACGTTTGTCGCAACGTAAAACGGACCGAGCCAAACAGTATTGGATGAAAATACTATCGGGTCATTGTTTTCTTGCTGTTCAACTGTCGCCGCGTAAATAGACGACCCTATCGCTGCAGTCGCAATCAGCACGAGAGGGAAAGCCAATGCAGTCATAAAGATCCAGAAGGGAATCATGGTTGAGGCTTTCATGCTCCAGTACTCCGAGAAATAACGATAGCGATCGGCGAGCCCGAGCGGTTGATCTTACACAAATCAAAACGGCTGATCGAGGGCTTCGGCTGCATCGCTTGGTTCGGCAATTCTGTTGATTGTCGCCAACGTCCCAAACGCAGGCGATGCAATAAAGATGAGGATCATCCCAACCAGTGCAAAAACAAAATTTCCAAATAGATCAACACTTCCCGCAGTTCCAATGACGGGTTGCTGCGGAAATGAGCTCCATGCGTAGGTAAGCAATGCACCGGCAACGAGTGCCCATCGGTGCCAATCGCCCCAACCCGGTCGCTGTCCCCAAACTGCAATCAAGCGAATTGATGCGAGAACGAGAACTGCCCATGCGAGTACGCCAAGCCAACCAGGCAATAGCTCGAAGAGCAGAATCATGAAAAAGCTGGTTGAGCAGAGCGAAGCAACGAGAACTAACCACGGCCTCGGTGACAGAACGGTTGAATTCAACTGCCTTTTCTGAGGCAGGATGAACGCGACAAGTACCAAAATCGCTACGGCGACAAGCCCCGCTGTCAACTCCCATCCACTTGCAAAAAATCCGCTCTCCTGGAATTCAGAGTAGCTGATGAACGCAGACCCCAAGAGAAACAGCATCCATACACAAAAGTACCCAAACCGGCCGAGCCACGGCTTCGTCCGTTGTGCGGGGAAGAGCAACTCGACCAAAGCAATCGACACGGCAACACTCCAAACGGTATGGAGGGTAACAATGTTTATCATCTGCGTCGCACTGATTCCAAGCCCGGGGACAATCGCACCAGAGAGGGCCAATCCATGATAGGATGGGTTGAACAGGAGCTGGGTGACGATGGCTTCTTCCCATACCGAATACGCAACACCAAGCCCAATGATCGTTGGCCAGCCTCGCCTTGCGCGTCGGGTGAGCTCGCGAATCAATAGCGCCCCACCACCGTACATGGGTGCAAGCAATGGCAACGCAACGATTCCATCAATTGCGACGTTTCCAAGCAAGAACTCTGCGACAAAGGGAGACATAAACAGTAGCGCAACAGCCGGACCAAAAGAAGACCGGTGCAAATGAGGGGATACAGTCGACATCGCTCTTCTCATCAGATACTGATAGATAATGTTGTATTTAGTAGAGTCGCAAAATCAGCTACTACTCGCGGATGCGATGCGACTGGAGTAGGGGCTGAATTCCCGATTAATTTGGGCGCTGATATTACGAAGAGCCGAAAGAATCCATGTAAGTCCTGGGTTTGGGGTGGGAGCCATTTGAATAAAATCTGGCGACTCTGACCCGTGATCTTGCTCTGCGCTTGCGACGCAGAAACGTCACAAAATTCCAACCCCAAACCCAAGGAACAAAACTGA
>CAIXME010000609.1 GCA_903920425.1 uncultured Pirellula sp.
AATGCTGTGCACTTGTGTGGTCGGCTACCCAGTTGGGACGGATATCGGCGCGTTCGTTTTATATTCTTGAAAAATTGAATGTGTTAGGATGGCACACTGGTGAAGAAACCTTTCCAGGCCTTACAATCGCGCCAAAGCTAACTGTGGCCCGTATTTTTGTCCACAAGGTCTTTGGCTGAACGCTATGTCTCCTCGTGAATATTCATTTGGTGTTGGGCCTGATTCAGGCGGGAGTACGTTCCGCCAAGCCGGAGCAATTCTTCGTGGTTGCCTACCTCGGTGATTCTGCCCTTTTCCAAAACGATGATTCGATTGGCTTTGCGCAGTGTGCTAATTCGGTGGGCGATGGCAATGGTTGTTCGACCTTGTACGAGCACATCCAACGCTTCTTGGATCTCACGTTCGGTTTCGGTATCCACGGCCGAGGTCGCTTCGTCCAAGATCAAGATGCGAGGGTCTGTTAAGAGTGCTCGAGCAATCGAAATACGCTGGCGTTCGCCACCTGAGAGCGATTGTCCGCGTTCTCCTACGAGCGAGTCGTACCCATCCGTTAATCGCAAAATGAAATCATGCGCCTTAGCAGCGCGGGCAGCAGCGATGATTTGCGCTCGAGTTGCATCAGGGCGTCCGTATGCAATATTCTCAGCGATCGATCCAAAGAACAGGAACGGTTCTTGCAGAACAATTCCGATGTTGCTGCGATACTCGGTAATCGGAAAGGACCGGATATCGGTTCCGTCAACCAGAATCGATCCGCCGGTTACATCGTAGAAACGGCAGACCAAGTTGACGAGGGTGCTCTTGCCCGCGCCGCTTGGCCCGACCAAGCCAATCATTTCGCCAGGCTCGATATTCAAGTTAACATTGTGAATAACTTGACGAGAACCATATCGAAAAGTTAGATCGTTCAGCGCGACGCGACCGCGGACGCGGCCCGGATGGATTGGGGTTTGAGGTTCGGAAACACTCGGGACCCGATCCAATATCTCAAATATGCGGTGCGTTGCGGCGGCTGTTCGTTGCGCGTTGGCAATCAGCCGGCTCATGTCATCAAGTCGGCTATACAACGCGCCGATACGATTTACGAATAGCCATAGGACCCCAAGCTTGATCGAGCCTTGGGAAACTTGGTACGCGCTGAATCCCCATACAACCAACAAACCGAGGTCTGTCAAAAGGGTGATGATTGGGGAGAACGCAGCCCACAATCGGTTCACTCGGTTGTTCGCTTCTAGCACATGGTCGTTGCTTTGATGAAAGCGTTCGACTTCACGATTCTCTTGAGCGAAGGCTTTGACGACGCGTATCCCTGGGATGGTGTCGGCCAAGACATTGACCATCTCTGACCATGCGGCGCTGCCGCGGGCAAATCCCATTCTGATTTTGCCTTGCACTCGGGACACGGTCCAAGCGATAAAGGGAAACGGCAGCAGCCCGACCACCGCCAGCATTGGATCGATGCAAAACAACACGATGCCGGTGAAAACGATCATCAATATGTCTGTGGCGAAGTCGACCAAATTGATGGACAAGAAATCACATATTCGCTGCGTGTCACTGCTGATGCGTGAGATTAAATCGCCCGTTCTCTTTCCGCCGAAGAACTCAAGAGACAATTTTTGTAGGTGCGAATAGGTAGCGTTGCGAAGATCGGCACTGATCTGTTCGCTAACCGAAGCGAGCGTGTAGGTCTTGGCCCATGCCAGTAGCCAGCTGAGCAACGCGGATAACAGCATTCCCACGAGTAGCCAAGGCACCAGGCCAAAATCGGCCGTTGGGATCGACGACTTCTCACCCAATTCAGCCGCTATGCGTGCGGCCTCGTGAGGGGTTAGAACGTTATCGACTAAGATCTTCGTGAGAACAGGGGGTAGAAACGTAGCAGCCGTGCTGAGCAGCGTCAGCACAAAACCGGTCATAATGATCGAGGCGCGGGGTTTAGCGAATCGCGTCAATCGCCAAAGCGATCGGCTCGTGTCGGGAGCCGCAGCAGGGGCGCAATTAGAACAGACTGATTGGCCGACTTGCATCGTGCCGCCACACGAAGGGCAAATCGAGGGAGCTCGATCGTCTTCCTCTGCGTTGCCTGCCTGCATCTGCTTGAACTCGGAAACCAAAGCGGAGGCTGCGTTGGAGTTGCCGGCCGTGAACCGCCAGGCTTGTAGCAGACTTTTTTCACCTAGGATTTCTATGATTCCAAGGCCTGCTCTATCCAGCTTTTTGATCTCGCGAACTTCGGCCAAGCTCCACCGCAACCAGGGAGCTGGGTTGTCATCCACACATGGCTGTCGTCCCAGCAAGCCAAAATTGGTAAGCACCACAGCGCCGACCCCAAATTGCAGGTTGGAGTCTAGGTTCGGTTCAAAGCAATGCAATACGATTTCGCCGGGCAATAACTGGTTCAACAGTTCTGCGCGCAAAGCCGGAGGGATGAGCGAATCAGATGGGGAGGCTGCGCTGGCTAAAACGTTCACTGAAGTGTTTGCAACAAAAGTAGAATTGCGAGAAAAGATCGGAGGTCAATAAGATAACCGCAAAACGGATATGGAGAGAGCCATTTCAACCCCGTACTTTTTGATGCGTTGTTTTTTACCTCGAAATTTCCATGATGGCTTTTGGCTTTTCCGCAGATACCAGTTCACTAGTGGGTCAAAACGGAGTGGCAATCCATGTAGAGAATTCGAGCGTAAGGCTTCGGAGCCTTTCAGGGCGTTGCGGCGAGATTGGCCGCAAACGCCACTTTTAGGACGGTTCTCATGCTGCTAATCCAGAGCTGTATCAACTGCAGGATCAGCGGCGAGAGGATTTTGAAAACGACAATGGGCGGCGATGGGTGAACTGAATGCGGGCCGACAGGGCCCGGAGTCGGTAGCCTCGCCGCGCATCATTGCCTTTCTGGGTTATCTACCGGTACAGAACCGTTGCGTACCAGCCGTTGTTTCCGCGAGTAACGCCGACACCGACCGGGGTACGTTGCCCCCAGTAGCAGCATTTGCGAATCGCATCGTCCGCCGAAACGGTCGAGAAACCAACACCTTCGAAACGTCCGCTGCCCATCGAGCCACCAACGTGCCTCATGCGCCCTTCGGACGCTTGCTGCGCCGCTTTTTGTTTTGCGATACATTGATCGCAGCCTTGGGCAAAGTTCGAGGGGATCATGGTCCCAACGAAACAGGCAAACAGAAACAAGAATGCAAACCTTTGCATACGAACACTCCCTTTTTGAGGAACTCACGAGAAGAGCATCTTGCTATCGACTTGCGGCAGACTTCTTGAATGCCGTGGCATAGAACCTTCTTCGCATCGTCCCGATCTGTCAACAGCTAGCCCCACCGCAAATTGCCCACTTGACATTCGCAACACGTTGCTGCGCCATGACCTAGAGACCGAAAGAAATTTCGATTTTTTCTTGTTGCGACTTCTCGGTTGGAGCCAATTTGGAGATTGTGCGTGCGAGGGATTGTGGTATTAAAAACCGTGAGCAGTTCGCTTCGAAAAAGTTACAGAACTTGGTACGAAGAGGGCATTTATGTCCAAAAGAAATCCAACAAAACACCCCAATTGACGAATGGGATACCACGATAGTTGTTGGACTTTTTCGGATTGAATGTCACAACTGGGTTCGATGTTTCGTAACCTACATACTGCACCTTAAAACACCTAAATTAATCCTTTTTACGGTTGAGTGTCCATGGAATTAGTAATTCAGAATCTGTCGAAAACCTACGCGGGCGGGGTGAAGGCCCTCGACAACATCTCCATGACGATTCCAACGGGCATGTTTGGTTTGCTTGGTCCCAACGGGGCGGGCAAGTCAACTTTGATGCGGACGTTGGCTACGTTGCAGAATGCGGATTCGGGAAGTGCGGTTCTCGGAGACCTGGATATTCTCAATCAAAAAACAAAGGTTCGAGAGATACTTGGCTATTTGCCACAAGAGTTTGGAGTGTATCCGCGAACCAGTGCAACTACGCTCTTGACCCATTTAGCAACGCTCAAGGGGGTGGGTGAAAACGCGTCGCAGCGGCGTGAGATTGTGTCTGGGCTTTTGCAACGAGTGAATTTATATGAGGTTCGCAGCAAAGCCGTAGCGACCTATTCTGGTGGGATGCGTCAGCGGTTTGGAATTGCGCAGGCATTGTTAGGGGATCCCAAGCTATTGATAGTCGACGAGCCCACTGCAGGGTTGGATCCTGGAGAGCGCAACCGATTCTACAACTTGCTATCAGAGGTTGGAGAAAGCGTCGTCGTCATTCTTTCCACGCACATTGTGGAAGACGTGAAGGAGTTGTGCACCAACATGTCGATCATACATCGGGGCAGGCTTTTGTTCGCTGGTTCGCCAAGTCAGGCAGAGACTTCATTGGCTGGACGCATTTGGGCGAAATCGATGTCCAAGGACGAACTCAAGAAATGCCAACAGGAGATGGATGTTATTTCCAACAAGCTAATCGAGGGACGCCCAATGGTTCGCGTCTACAGCGATAGTCGTCCAGGAGAAGGGTTTTCGCCAATCGATCCCAACCTCGAAGATATCTTCTTTTATCAGATCAAACGAAACTCCAACGTAGCTTAACCATCACCTCGCACACCTTCATTGGAGCTTTCAATTATGGAATTCTTTCGGTTTGAACTGCGCTATTGGTTGCGCGGGTTCATGATATATGTCTTCTTCTTTATCGTGGCTTTGTTGTTTGGTGTTGCGACTGGCTCGGACAACGTTCAGGTGGGCCAGGCGTTAGGGAATACGTTTCGCAATGCACCATTTGTGGTCATGCAGTTTTACGTGTCGGCCGGGGTGCTCACGGCATTGATGGTGGCGGCCGTATTCGATTCTGCAGCATCGCGTGACTTTACCAGCAAGTTTTCCGACGTGTTGTTCAGCAAGCCGATAGGCAAGTGGGACTATTTGATCGGTCGTTTTTTGTCTGCAACACTCATTTCTCTGATCCCGTCTTTAGGGATTTCGGTTGGGATGATTGTGGCGGGAATGATGCCAAATCTCGACTTGGAGCGATGGGGGCCAGTTCGTTGGGATGCGCACTTGACGGGTATGTTGGTGTTTGCGTTGCCAAATACCCTGTTGGTAGGTGCTATTGTCTATGCCATTGCGGCATGGACTAGAAACTCGCTGTACTCGTTCCTGGGTGTGTTGTTGCTTTTGGTGGCCTATGGCATTTCGCAATCTGCGTTATCGGATATCAGCAACGAGTATATCGCTATGTTGCTTGATCCCTTTGGAGCAGCACCCTTTTCTATTCTGACGAAATACTGGACGGTAGATCAAAGAAACCAATGGTGCCTTCCTTTTGTCGGGACATTGTTGCTCAATCGAGTGATTTGGATCGCGGTTGCGGTGGCAATATTTAGTATTGCAGGCTGGCGATTCTCTTTTGACGCAGGGCGCGAAAGTTCCAAGCGAAAGAAACTGGTTACCCAACCAGAGACTGCAATAGCAGCATTGAATGTTGATGCATGGCAACAGGTAAAACCAAACCCGAGTTGGTTTGCTCAATGGCGATCATGTGTTTGGTTTGATGCGATGTCTGTGATGCGATCACCCGCGTTCATCGTGATCTTGCTTGCAGCCATGCTGAATACGGGAGTCGCTTTGTTCACCGGGGCAACAGAAGGTTATGGGCTGAGCTCTTTTCCTGTGACCTATAAGATGGTCGATTTGATTCGAGGTTCTTTGTTGGGGTTTTTGATCCCGATCATTACCTACTTTGCAGGAGTGGTGGTATGGCGTGATCGCGATAGTCGCATACAGGAAATTGTCGGAGCGACGCCTGTACCTAATAGCGTCTTGGTTACGTCGCGTTTGGTAGCGCTTTTGGGTGTCATACTAACAGTACTTTTGGTTGTCATCGGCTTGGGATGTTGCGTCCAATTGAGTTATGGATACCAACGGCTTCAACTCAACGTGTATGCAATGGAGTTGATCGCCATCGAGGCTCTTCGGTTTGGATTTTTTATCGTGTTGGCGATGTTTGCCCACACCTTCTCACCGAATAAGTATGTCGGCTATTTTGCCTTTATCGTGATCGTGATAGTCAATGCGTTTGTATGGGGATTGCTGCGGGTCGATACGCTGCTGGTCCGATTTGGACGCCTGCCGGGATACGTTTATTCCGACATGTTTGGCATTGATCCCTACTGGAAAGGGTTGGCTTGGTTCGCTTTCTATTGGCTCAGCGCTGCCGCAGTCGTTTTGTGGATTTGTTCTGTTGCCATGCACCGTGGGGTTCCAAAGCCTTTTAGTACACGATTACTGGAGGGGCTCAAGAGTACCTCTACGGCTTCCAAAGCGTTTGTGTCTGTCGCCTTGACGACGATGTTGTTGGTGGGTGGCTGGTTGGTCTACAACACGCAATTTCTCAATACGCTCGTCGGTGAGAAAGAACGGGAGTCTCGTCAAATCCAGTATGAAAAGACTTACTCTGAATTCGCTAGCGTGCCCCAGCCCAAGGTCACGGACATCGCGTACGAAATCGATATTTTTCCTGAAACCCGCAATATGAGGATGAAGGCTAAGCAGACCATTGAGAATCGATCGGGTGAATCCATCGACACTCTGTACGTCAATATCGAGCCGAGGTACACGACCACTTTGAGTATTCCCAACGCTACCCGCGTGACCGAAGACAAAGATTTGGCGATGTGGATCTACAAAGTGGATCCACCACTGGGACCAGGAGATACTGCGGTTATGGAATTTCAGGTTGAAAGCAAGACTCGCGGGATCGAAAACCAGGTAAGTGATGCGACGTTGGTTCAGAACGGATCGTTCTTCAATAACGGAATTGCGCCGAGCTTTGGATACGACGCCAATCGCCGTATCATCGATCCCAATATCCGCAAGAAATATGATTTAGCTGCAGCAGAGACTGTCCCAGAATTGACGCGAGAATGCGGAGACGCGTGCCAGATACACTACATCGGGCAAGACTCCGATTGGGTGAATGTGGAAACGGTCATTAGCACGTCCGAGGACCAGATCGCAATCGCACCAGGTTCGCTTAAAGAGAAGTGGGTCAAGGATGGGCGAAACTACTTCAGGTATAAGCTGGACCATCCATCGTTGAACTTCTACTCGTTCATTTCCGCCCGGTATGAAGTCGAGCGATCCAAATCTGGTGATGTTGATGTGGAAGTGTACTACCATCCCGAGCATAAATGGAATGTGCCTCGTATGTCTCAAGCGATCGGGGCAGCGTTGGAGTATTGCGGCAAGGAGTTTGGACCCTATAGGCACAAGCAAGCCCGGATCATTGAATTTCCACGAGTAGCGCAATTTGCACAAGCGTTTCCTGGCACGATGCCGTACTCGGAGAGCATCGGTTTCATCGCACGACTCGATAAGCCCGACGATATCGATATGGTCTACTATGTGGTCGCTCACGAAATGGCGCACCAATGGTGGGCACACCAGGTCATTGGGGCTCGCATGCAAGGTGCGACGTTGCTATCGGAAACCTTGGCGCAATACTCTGCTCTGATGATGATGCGAAAAGAGTATGGCCCCGACATGATGCACAAATTTCTCAAGTATGAGATGGATGCCTACCTGCGGTCTCGTGGGTCTGAAAGGCTCAAGGAAAGGCCATTGCTAACGGTCGATCCAAACCAAGGTTATATCCATTATCGCAAGGGTAGTTTGGCGCTGTACTACTTGGCCGAAATGATTGGTGAGGAACGCATCAATGCTGCCCTAAAAGACCTCGTTGCTTCTTACGCATACCAAGGGCCACCGTACCCGACTTCCTACGCGTTGGTGGATCGGCTCCGCGCGCAGACGCCTCAAGAACTCCAATACTTGATCAAGGATTTGTTCGAAGACATCACCATCTTTGCCAACCGTACTTTGGCCGCCAAATCGACCAAGCAAGATGACGGTAAATACTTGGTCGAAATCGAAGTCGAATGCACCAAATTCAAAGCGGATCCAAAAGGCGCTGAGACGGAAACCACGATGGATGATTGGATGGAGATTGGTGCATTTGCGAAACCAGAAGCGGGAAAGCGCTACGGCGAATTGTTGCACCGAGAGCGTGTTCAGCTCACCTCTGGTAAGCACCAATTGAAGTTCTACGTAGATAAACTGCCATTTCAAGCAGGGATCGATCCACGGAATTTGATGATCGACCGTATGCCCGATGACAATTTAATGCGGGTGACCAACGAATAGCGATCCGCGGTTGCTGCATGGGCCAAAGGAGGCACTGGGGCTAACAGTTCGCTCGAGTTTGTATTACATTGTGCGGTTTACCGATGGATTCGGGAAGCCGCGAAAGGGCCGCCCCGAGTGGGATGCCGTGACGTACAACAATGTGTGAAGATACAGCTTGAGAGAATGGAGTAGTGTGATGTGGCAAAGGGAGTGGGTGCTGGGTGCGACGTCTAGAACGTCTACGATGTTGTTGATCTTTTTCGTTTGTTCTTGTGCGAATTTACCCGATGCTATGTGGTCGCATGCGAGAGCAGGGATCGTCTTGAACCCAAGTTCCAATGCGACGGTTATCTATGCGGGTGCGTCGGCGGCGAATTTTGATTTGGAGCAGGACGGTGCCTATCGATTGATGGCTAACGGACGATACGGGGGAGGGACCGGAGCAGCCTTTCAAAGCAGTTTGTATGGTGCCAACATCAATAATTTATGGGTTGCTGAGAACGGCAATCTTAACTTTGGTACAACGGGAGATGGTGGTTTCTATTCTTTCCCGCTTTCTAGCAGCAATGCTGCGCTGCGTGTGTCGCCGTTCGGTGACGATGTATTTATGCTGGACGGGCTGGATAACAAAATCCTCGATCATTCCGTCGCTGGGTCCTATCTTGCCATTACTTGGCAGGACATTCGACTGTTCAACGATGTACCAGCGGGTGGACCTGTACCAATGGAAACCATGACCACTCAAGTGATATGGTTTGAAAAGGACATGCAGATTCAGGGCTTCGATTTCAAGAAGGATGATATCGCATTCGGCTACTCGGGTTTCAGTGGAGGCACGATCGATGCGACGATCGGAGTCGGTAAAGACGCGAATGTCTTTACACCTATACCCGGAGACGCGGATGGACTGATTTCAAGCACGCAGAATCAAAGCAACCTGATTCCTTGGGGGGACAAAGAATTTCTGCTGTTTCGCCCGCAAGCCGGTGGAGCATCCTATCTCGGCACGAGGGAGAGTTTCACTGCGGTTCCAGAACCTTCGTCATTGCTCATGGCTTTGAGCGCGGGGGGATTAGTTCTGACTAAATGGAGGCGGAAATTCCTTGGTCAGCTGGTTAGGAAACGGCACGTCTAGTTCGCTCGTCAGGGTGTCGTCTACGTCTTCGGACGACGGTTTGAGATGCTCCATAAGAGTCTCAAACCGAATTTGAACATTGGTTTCCGATAGGAGAGAATGTTTTATCTCTAACGGCAGGTTTACGGCGTAGGCAATGATGTCGGTTAAGATTCCCAACGGCAGTTGTTGCGTTAGAAGGTCCGAAAAGGTCTTGGAATTGGCGGCGTCTAGTGGAATGACAGAACGGAAAACGCGCAACAGTGATTTCCTATGCTCGTCTATCGAAGCTTCAAAGGCTGGGGGCATATAATCGGGAGTCAACTCGACGCGTGCTTGCCGAAAGCTCGTCTCCACTTCTAGTTCCTCGATGATCGTCGCGCGGCGAAGTCCCGCGAGCAAAATATTGTGTCGACCGTCTTCTGTCGGAGTGTGCGAGATAATTCTTCCGATGCAAACGGACTTCGCGATCGTCGGTTTACCTTGATAACTGTTTTCCCAACCGGGAGTGAGCAAGGCCATCGTGATGAGATGGTCGGACTCTAACGCTTCGGAGAGCATTTCGCAGTAGCGGGGCTCGAAGATGTGCAGGGCCTGAATGACGTGCGGAAACAGTACCAAGTTTGGGAGTGGAAACAACCGAACTAGGCCGTCAAAATCGTCAGGTATTCCTGCACTTTCCCAATGTCCCATTCCGATTCCTTGTTCGATCTCTCCGAAAAATCATGCGGCGTCGTTTACGATACGGGAGACTATACGCATGTGACCAGCCCTAGTGGAAGAGGGGTGTTTTATCACGCGAGACGTGGAACTCTAGTTCGTACTCGATTGGGGGCCCATTTTAGGCAGTCACGGGAGGGGCTTTTTGTTGCCTTGGCCAAAGCGCGATAATATTGGCAAGCAAGATAAGGAAGCCACCTAGAAAGAGTGGAAGCGAAACAATTTCATTCGCATACCCGAACCGGGAAGCCAAAAGTCCACGCGACGTGGGGAGGAATAGAGCCCAAATCGACGCAAAAACAGGCTCGGTGCTGTAGATCACGGAGGCTTGCACGGCAGAGATGTAGGGCTGGTATTTGTTCATTCCCAAGAAAGCAAAAATGGAACAAAAAACGGCCAGGAAACAAACGATCCCAAAAAAGATGGGTTGGAAAAATAGCGAGGACCAAAACGCAATAGGCGATTGGCAAGCTTCGTTGTTCGCTGGCAATGATAAGCTATGCAATGAAACGAACGTTATCAGTGAGGCGATGGTTACAACGAGAAACATGCCAGGGGTGATCGCTGCCGTATTGAGTCGGCTCCCGTAATAATCGACTAGCATCAATTGCCCCGTAAACAGAACTGCACCAATGGTGGTCAGCGTATCGCCGAGGGTCCATCGCGACATCGCGTCGGAAGCGATCTGGATTCCCCGCTGATCGATTACGAAAAAGCCAGTCAGAACCGAGACCCCTGTCAACGCCATGACGATCCCGAGGATCACGTTGATCGATGGAAATTTTCGGAACAGCATCGCCGTGAAAAGGGGGGTGAAGACGGCTGTGAGGCTAGTCAAAAATCCGCTCCTGGAGGCAGGGATCGTAGCCAGTCCCATGACTTGCAAGATTAGACCAAAATAAAACAACAAGCCTACTACGCAACCCGCTTTCCACTCGGCGCGGGTCGCCATGCGAACCAAGCGAGGGCAAAAAATACTGAGGAGGATCGTGGCAAAGAGAAATCGAAGTCCGATCATGCCAGCCGAAAATGCTAGCCTCAGCTGCGTCGATATCTCGTTGCTGCTGAGGTCGAGTGTGTGCTCCATTTGCAAATTGAGCGACTTCATAACTGGAAACGAAAACCCCCATAACGCGTTGACGCCAACCAAAACGCAGATAGCCACCATGGGTTGTGATAGGTGGTTCTTGTGTGACTCAACAACGCTGCTCGACATGCGATTGCTATTTCCTTGGGGTGACTCGTCGGACTACCATTCGAAAAATCCAGCCTCTTTACAAAAGCCGAGCTCAGAAGAGTGAACTTGGCAATGCTGGCATTTCTGTTTTTGACACGGAGCCAATTAAAGTGACAAAAGTAAGTAACGCTTTATCGTCGAACGGAGTCGGATCGACAAGTTCTGCCGCCAACTCTTTGCAGGGGAACGGGCTCAATGATGTCGATTTGACGCAATTTTTGAATCTGATGATTACGGACTTGCAGAATCAGGATCCACTCAATCCAACGGACAATGCTGCGTTACTGCAGCAAGTTGGAGAGCTTCGGAGTATCAGTTCGAGCGATCAGTTGGTTTCGACATTGAAGTCATTCTCATCGACCCAAGAATTGACTACGGCGAGTTCGTTGATTGGGAAAAAGGTGAAGGGTTTGGATACTGGGTCAAAAGACGTAGATGGGGAGGTTACTAGCGTTTCGGTCAAGATTGACGAAAAAGATCGCAACAAGCGCACGGTCCAGGTGCACGTCGGCAACCAAATTGTCGATATCAAAAATGTTCGCGAGATTGTTGAGAAGACAGCTACCGCTACATAAAGTGCTAGCTTAACGCTCGAAATGCCAGACTGTCATGGCGTCATTCCGCGAACGAATTGCTTCAACTTGATCAATTAGTTCGCAAGACGGGTGACCTATGGGCTTAGCATCATCACTGAGTACAGCATTGACCGGAATGAATGCTGCTGAAAAGCAGATTGACGTTCTGGGAAACAATCTTGCCAACTCGCAAACGGTTGGTTTTAAGTCATCAGAAGTCGTCTTCGCTTCGCAGTTTCTGCAAACGCTATCGCTTGGTGCGTCTCCGACGAGCGACAACGGTGGAACCAACCCTCGTCAGACGGGTTTGGGTGTTCAGGTCGCTGCGATCAACCCTGACTTTCGACAAGGAACCATCGAAATCAGCTCCTCGCCATCGGACCTTGCGATCCAGGGTGACGGGTTTTTTCAAGTTCAAGGTGGGCAGGGTGAAAAGCTTTACACCCGTAACGGCATTTTCAAGCTGAACAGCTCCAATGAGTTGGTGACCTCCACCGGTAACCGGTTGCTCGGATTCGGTGTCGATGAGCAGTTCAATATCCAGACCACACAGCTCTCTGCATTGAAGATCCCGTTGGGTACCGAAGCGGTGGCCAAGTCGACGACGGACGTGACGCTGCAAGGAACGTTGACTGCTCAGGGAGATATTGCCGACACGGCTCGAGTGATCCAGAGCAAGATATTGGGCGATGGTTTGGTACCGAGGCCGACGGGGGCCGGGGTGAACGTCGATGTCGCAACACCTCCCACATTGACGGGCGTGTCCTCGTCTAGCACGCAGGGTGCCGGAGGGACGTTCGCCGAAGGTGACGTCTATCAATACCGCTTCACCTATGTGGACAGCAGTGGAACTGAGAGTTTGCCGACGGCGGCGCTAAGCGTTACGGTTCCGGCTGGAAACGGATTGGCGGACAATTCGATTTCGGTCAACTTGCCCTCAGGGAGCACCCAGTACAACCAAGTCCGTGTTTATCGGACTGCTGCGGGCGGGAGCGACTTCTTTCGAATCGGTAGTGGTGCTGCAGGGGCTTCGTTTACCGACAACAACACCGCGTTGCTTACCACGCCATTGGATACGACAGGCCTCAATGGCAACTTTAGTTACATGATCACCTATTACAAAGCTGGTGAGCCGGAATCGCGGCCGTCGCCACTGCTCGGTCCTCAGAACGTGGTCAATGGTCGTGTTATCCTCAATGGTATCCCGACGCCGCCAGTACCACCGACCAGTGGTGGTTTTCCTGCATACGATCAAGTGCGAATCTACCGCAATCTAGCGAACGATCCCAACTCGTTCTATCTAGTTGATACGGTGGCTCCTGGAGCGACCTATACCGACGGCAAAACAGACGCGGCTATCAGTAACCTGAGCACGGTTGGAAACAAGAAAGTCAATTTGGATGGTCCGCCCATCGACAGCAACACGTTGCTCGTCAACATTGTGAGTCGCGATGGCTTTGATTATGGTTCGCCGTTCAAAGTTGGGGAACTGACTTTCAATGCACGAAAGGGTGGTCGTTTGCTTGAGGAGCAGTCCTTTAACATTACGGCTCAGTCTACCGTTCAGGATCTAGTTGGCTTCATGAAGGAGTCGATGGGGGTGGTCAGCGACAGTGGTGATTCATCCAATCCCGTTGTGGCTTCCAAGAACTCGATTCCGGGTGAAGGTGGAACGCTTCTTCCGAACGGATACTTGAATGCGGGCTCGATTCGCTTTGTCAGCAACACGGGTGTAGACAACGCTTTGGGTATCGATTTAACCAGCTTCCGTATCAAGGATCCGAACGGTGTCATATCGACTCCCAATTTGAACTTCGGAACGATTCAAGAGGCGACTGGTCAGAGCGCCGTAACGGACTTCATTGCGTATGACTCCTTGGGCTTGCCGATTCGAATGCGACTGACGGCAACACTGGAGCAACGCAACGATCAGCAGACTGTTTATCGATGGTACGCCGATAGTGCTGACAATTCAGCTCGGGATTCGAGCGAGATAGCTGTCGGTACGGGATTGATCTATTTCGATGGTAACGGCAACTATATCTCATCGACCAATTCTACGGTCGCTGTGGATCGATATGGACTACCAAGTACCAAGCCGTTGCAGTTCAACCTCGACTTCAACAACTTGTCCGGTTTGGCTGCAGACAAGGCTTCCATTGCAGCGTCTCGACAAGACGGTTCGCCTCCAGGTGTTTTGACGAGCTACGTGATCGGCGAAGACGGTACGGTACGGGGCGTATTTAGCAACGGTATCTCCCGAGACC
>CAIXME010000610.1 GCA_903920425.1 uncultured Pirellula sp.
CAACAACAGCATGAGTAGCACTCCCGCTCATGAGCACAAACCTATCATGGCGGCGGATGGACGAGTCTGGACGACGTCATGCGGCTGCGGGACATAGAAGCAGAGTTTGCTTCGTTTCTTCACGTATGGAATGATCACTATGGCAAAGTTACTCGACATGAATCTTTACCTCGCAAGAACTGTTCAAAATCGAATGCTGTCGCAAGAGCATTTGTTGACGCGTACAAAGTGACGCATCACGTCGGGATGCCAGCAAATCAAGCAAATGCGGTCTCAAATCACCCTGCCCTATCTATTACCTTGCGCACACTATTGCGTAAGTACTTTTCCCCAATCCTTGGCATCAACGAGATCACAAGACCAGACGTTGTCTTCGTTGAGAATGAATAGTAAACGACCTGCTGAACCATATGCATTCTTAGGAAACACAACCACCTGACGATGCTGCTCTTTAGAGTCACCAACAGTCCAAACCATCGTAAACGACTTCGGTAGGTGATCGAGCCGAGGGAATCGCATTACCGCTGGCGGGTAAAAACTGCCATCCTTACGCGGCACGAGAATTCCGCTGGGCTGTGCGCCGCCGAGTTCCTCACAGTCGATTATTGTTGCATTTTCGTTGAGCATAGTAAGCACCCCCATCTCGCCTGGGTACGAGCAAGATTGATAGAGCTCTCCCGTCCATGGGTTCCTACTGCAGCCAATCATTGCCCACAAGGAGAACAGCACTGCAATGGAACTAAAACAATAACGGGTCATGGATCGATTCATTTGTTCATTTCGATTCGGTGGCGTAGAAATGGAATTCGAATCCCCGATGTTGCGGTATCTTGTGATCTCAGCTACCAGTGCCAGCCCTCTCCGTCGTCGATTATGTTCTCTTCTGTAGCACCATGTTCGTTAAGCCACTTCCAGACACGATTAATTCCATTCTTATCCTCTTCTTGCAAAAACAGGTCTGCGTTTTTTCCTCTTATCCACATTGCGAACGAACTATACCTGGCCGTCTTTCGGCGAAAGTCTGCTTGATTTTCTAAAAGGAACATCACAACGTCAAAAGAGTTCGATTGCATAGCGCGACTGAGAGCGTCTTCGATATTGCAAACAAGGTTGACATCCGCACCAGATTGCACCAGCAATTTTACATTTTCAAGTTTGTTGTTGCCAACTGCGACAGTCAGCGGAGTTCCTCGCCGTGAAGCAGATGCCATGTTGTCAATATTTGGATTACCTCCATACCGAAGTGCTTCAGTCAACCAATACGGGTCATTGGCCTTGGCAGCCGCGAGCATAAGGCACTGATGGTTGGGACCGATGCGATTGGGATCCGCTCCATTCTTTAGCAATGCTTCGAATGCATTCTTCTTTGAACCATACATGGCCGTCAACAACGGACTATCTCCTCGAAAAGGAAACTTGCTAAGTTGCTCTTTGTTGCCTTTCGCAATTTTATCGATCCTTACGGAGTCGTCATCTTCGATGGCCATATGGAGCCCCGAGATAACTGGTGAACATCCAGCGAGAAGCAATGGTGCCAACAGGAAAATGAGGGTAGCTGATCGGATCATTTGAAAGGAATACTTGATACCAAAAGTTCGTTCGAGGGTGTTGCAAAATGTCATCGTGTCGACGTTCTGCGGCTGTCCAAGTGTGTAAGGCAAAGACAACATGGCCATCATTGGCATGGATGAATGGTTTCGTCCGCTCGTTTCACCTGTACATAACTGATTGAAAGTAAATGAAGAGAAAACCGTTCTCGCCACATCAACTACCAGTGCCAGCAGTCACCATCGAACTTTATGTTTTCTACAGTAGCACCATGTTCGTTAAGCCACTTCCAGACACGATTGATTCCATTTTTGTCCTCTTCTAACAAAAACAGGTCTGCGTTTTTTCTTCTTATCCACATCGCGAAGGAACTATACCTGCTTGTCTTTCGGCGATAGTCTGCTTGATTTTCCAAAAGAAATATCACCACTTCAAAAGAGTTTGATTGCATCGCGCAAATGAGAGCATCTTTGAAATCGCAGATTTGGTTGATATCTGCGCCGGATTCCACCAGTAATTTGGTGCTTTCAAGTCTATTGTTTGCAGCTGCGACTGTCAGTGGAGTTCCGCGTTTCTGAGGCGAAGCCATATTGTCGATGTTCGGATCCCCCCCATACCGAAGTACTTCAGTTAACCAGTACGGATCATTAGCCATAGCCGCATTGACCAACAGGCACTGATGGTTTGGTCCAATTCGATTGGGATCTGCTCCATTCTTAAGCAAGGCAACGAAGGCCTTCTTTTTCGAACTATGCATCGCCATCAACAACGGGCTGTCACCTCGAATAGGAAATGCGCTCAAAAGCTCCTTGTCGCCTCTCGCAATCTGCTCGATCCCTTCGGAGTCGTCTTCTTCGATGGCCAGATGGAGCCCCGGGATCATGGGTGAACAACCAGCGAGAAGTAATGGTGCCAACAGAAACATGAGGGTGGCTGATCGGATCATTTGAAAGGAATACTTGATACCAAAAGTTCGTTCGAGGGTGTTGCAAATTGACATCGTGACAGACGTTATGAAACTGTCCAAGTGGGTTAGCAAAGACAACATGGCCAACATTCGCATGGATGGATAATTTCGTCCACTCATTTCGCCTGTACATAACTGATCGAAAGTAAATGAAGAGAAATCCGTTCTCGCCACATCAACTACCAGTGCCAGCAGTCACCTTGGATTTTTTATGTTTACAACATTAGCGCAGGTTTGTTGAGCCCGTGATTGTGCAGCAGAACCTGCTCCCGAACAAAGTATCCCATCGGGATTAAAGCCTGTAGCCGGCGGTCGAGCGAAGCGACACCACCGGTCCCGAATCCAGTGATCAAAAGCATCCCGACGGGATGCCAGCAAATCAAGCAAAGGAGCATCAAATTACCCGCCCTCTCCATTACCTCAAGCCACGCACTATTGCGTGAGTACTTTTTCCCAATCCTTGGCATCGACGAGATCACAAGACCAGACATTGTCCTCGTTGAGAATGAATCGAAGTCGACCTGCTGAACCATACGCATTCTTAGGAAACGTAACCACTTGACGATGCTGCTCTTTAGAGTCACCGACGGTCCATACCATAGTAAACGACTTCGGTAGGTGATCGAGCCGAGGGAATCGCATTACCGCTGGCGGGTAAAGATTGCCATCCTTACGCGGCACGAGCATTCCGCTAGGTTGTGCGCCGCCGAGTCCTTCGCAATCGACAATTCTTGCATTCTCTTTCAGCCGAAGCATCACACCCATCTCGCCAGGATAGGAGCAAGACTGATAAAGATCTCCCGTCCAGGGGTTCCTGCTGCAGCCAATCAAAGCCCACAGGCCAAGC
>CAIXME010000611.1 GCA_903920425.1 uncultured Pirellula sp.
GACTTTCTTGTCTGGGGCAGAATGATATCGAGGATGAAAGGTATCGACTGACTGTCGAGCGCTAATCGCTATAGAGCTCCGGGAGTTTGTAACTGTCAGATTCTGCCCAAGGTGTGTGGTTACGGGAAGACAGTATTGTTCATAACACTATTGGGCAGTCGCATTATCAGATCAAGCATCACTTGCCGCGAGCCCGTTGATGCGGAGCGTTCGTCCTTGGAGTAAACATGGAATACGGTGAAGCTTGGCTGCTCGAAACTCTTGCTATTTTTCGCTTGCCGGTCGGCTACATGAAACGCCTGGAGCTCCCGATGAACGAATGGCTAAATCGCGGCTACCACAGGCTCTCTGACGAGGCGCTCGTTAGTACGCTTGCAGAAATGTTTAGACGAGGGGATATCGATGCGTTCTACGACAATGAAATGCTCAAGCCAGCGGGTTTGAATGACTTTTTGGAGGCGCTTGATGATCGCAATTCAACAGTGCATTGTGGCGTTTCTAGGGCTGGTGGAGAACGCTGGGAGGCTCTCGCAAGACCGGAATGGAGCCGCTACTTTGAAGACGTCGGGTGGGACGGCAAAAGCGTCGAGATTACAGCGGGAAGTCAAGAACGGATTGTGGAAATTGTTTCTCATGCGGATATCCTATGGAGATGCACCATGAGTCTGAACAAGGATTCCGTTCAGCCTGTAACGCCATGGGAGCCGTTCCCTTGGAAAACGCTTCCGGTCGGATATACTGCGACCGTTCGCTATGTGGAAGTTCCATTTGTGGATCGTCCAAAAGAAGAAGTGAAAGAAGAGCATCGGCGAATATGGCCTAGGTATGTTAAGCTTCGTTCATGGGCTTCTAGTATTTGCGGTCACGCGTACGTTTAAAGGGGCGAACAAAAGGTTGCAACGGAGCGTTCGGGCAGGCGTTTTCGCAATGGCCAATCAGTCGCTCGTACCCACTAAGTACCATCGTTCTACCAGAAAACATGAATCACTCTCTCAGCTTTCTGATTGCACTTGGGATTGGAGTTCTAATCGGGGCGGCCCGATGGCTTCTCGAATGCCAATTCGTTGCACCTCTGGTTGGTTCAGATCCGCAAATGCCGATCTGGATTATGGTCTCAACGATAACGAGCATCATCATCGCAGTCACGATTGCTCCTACGGCTTGGCTCTTCCTTTATGGGCTAACGTCGAAATCGAAGATTGGCAAATTTGCAACAAGCTTACCTTTTCTACTGCTGCTTGTCTGGTACTCGACAGGCATTGTTCATCTCGTTCAGATTCGGTCGGCACTGTTAGATTCCGCTAACCCGAAAACTGATGGCAACCGGCTACGCCAGCTCGCGAACTTCAAGAATGGTCCCGGCTACGAAATTGATAATCGGATTGCAAAGCACCAAAACACACCGCCTGATGTACTCCGTTCACTTCACAATCGACCCGATCAAGTGGGAACAGAGAAGTGTCTAGCGGAGAATCCCAACACGCCCGATGATGTGCTTCGTTCTATCGGTGAGCTCGCCGAACAAAATGACAACTGGTCCAACTACTACATGGACGCATTACAACGGAACCCGCGATACGATGAGGTGTTTGGTGCTGGCGAGGCCTCTGATGCGAAATAGGTAGAGCTTGGCATGCGCACGTATCACTCGCACGTCCGCGTTTGACGTGCGTTGAGTCAACTCCTCGTGCTGGCGGTGATACTCGCAGCTCCCGTTGTCAAAGCGGACATGCTTCGAAACTGGCGATGAACATGCATGGATTGTCGGGGGTTGAATTAACCACGGATGGCACAGATCACGCAGATGGACGCTGCCAATGTTCAAGCGAATCAGTGATCATTTGTGAAATCTGTGGTTCATTTTATTGGGATCTCGCCTAATCGTCGTCGCTCGGAGCCATCGAGCTTCAAAATCGAGTGTA
>CAIXME010000612.1 GCA_903920425.1 uncultured Pirellula sp.
ATGCGTCAAAGACTCTATCACCCCGATTCCCCTTTTCCCATCGATCGACCAGCAATGGACAACGTGCAATCGATCGATCACTTTTTTTCCAAGCTTCTCGGATTGCATAAGACGATGCAAACCGCTGCGGGCAAAGTCGAAGCCCGACAACGCACTGATTTCTTGATCGCCTTTTTGAAGCAGTTAGGATACGAGATAGGGTACCCCGTCGACGAACTAGATCGACTCATTGAGCGTTGCTAACCCCAAGGGCATCATTGCCACAAGACGGGACTAGCCATCGATTGAAACTTACAGTTCCTTGGTCAGCCTCTCTCGGATTTCTTCGATCGAGTATAGACGCCCCTTGTTGCAACCAGGACACGAGCGTGCGGCGCTCGCCCAATCTCGAGGCAATTCAAGATTGCTATTCCAAAAGGGCCATGTTCGACACTGAACTGGCCTAGCTTCGTAAACCGAGCATGTTCTCGACTTAGGATCGAGAAAGATACAGTCTCCATCCGAATACTCGACCAAGCTAATCTTGTTTCCGACGCGACGCGTAAACTTGCGCTCGAATTCGTCGATGTTATCAGCCATTCCCATCGCGTCGGCCAACATCTGAATCTCCGACTCGTTTACCCATACATATCCAGTCTCGGGGCCACTGCAACAGTTTCCGCATTGGGTGCATTCAAACGCGAGCCCACCTGCATACCAAGGCTTTTCGTCGTTGTTTGATTTCGATTTATTCATGAAAAGGATTTTATAATGGGGGAAGGGAAAACCAACGCACCAAAACCTACCGCCCTGATAACTGCGATCCCATTGCGACATCGGCAACAACGCCATCCGGATAGATCATTTGTTTGCGATGGTTTCGATAGCGTACCACATCGTTTGGTATTGGTCTCCAATCTCAATGGTAACTGCCCCCTTTTCGATCTGGCAAGGAACGGTTCGGGTCGCTATTCCTCGTCCATCGAGGGCCGTTACGCGCGCGGATGCTGAACGCCATGGGATCGACACTTTTGCGTTGATGGCGACAGCTCGAGTGGGCTCCGTCCCCCATTGATCACCGACGCTGGTCCGATCTTTATTCCACTTCATTCCTGTGTTCTCAGTGTGGGTCCCAGCCAAAAGCAAAACTTGCCGACTATCGCCCAAAGGCAGATTGTCCATCGAGGAGGCGATCAGGATTCCGTAATCTCGCTTGATCCCACCAACTCGCCACGGCTGTTCCCGGACGACGAACTCCTGGTTGGCGATGGTTCCCCAAACCCCCATCGTCTTCTCCGTTTGGATCGTGATCGTCCCTCGTTCCAATGGCTTTTGGACATCCCACACGATGGATTGATTGGGGGTGCTCAAGTGGTTGCCGTCAGGCAACTGCGTTTCATCGAGAGCGGTCGCACTGGAATGAACTCCAATACGCTTTTGCAGAGCCAACAATGCGGATGGCGGATTAGAGTACGGCCCAACGGACGATTCGGGCAGTGGACTCAAATCCCCACGCAAATAGACATTGGAAAAAAGTGTGAGCGCAGTCAGCTTTGCAGGGGCAGCATTAAAACTGAAGAAGTTGTTGGTTTGATGCTTAAAGAATGGACGATCGCGTGGTTCAACAAACATAAAGGCTTCGTAGTCAAAGAAAAAAACCGCATCCCAATCTTGAAGGGAAGCGATCATGGCAGCCATAGGGACACAGCCTGCACTATACACCGATGGTTCAGGATAGTTCCATTCACTAAGTGTCATGGGCTTGCCTGCGATGCGCATCGGAGTCCGCATCAACAACGAGCTAGCGGGCCATTTGGAATTCGTAGGTCCAGCTTCCATAGGTTGATTGCCGACACTCCATTGCGTTGGACTCCAATCAGCTCCTGCTGGAAAGATCGGATGGTGCCAATAGTTGTGCATGTCCGCATAATCTAGCTCAGACTCCACAACTCCAGCGGCATGATAGTCCACCTGGCTGGCCGTGATAGGAACCCGCACTCCTAGTTCGCGAACATACGCTTTCAGCTCACGAACCCATTCCATCTCCGTCGCAACCATAAATCGTTTCATATCTAAGTGCGCTTGCGGCGGAAAACTAGAATCTGGAATCGCAAAATTCCTAGCTGGAATGGATTGCCCCCGCGGTGGTTCACTCGCAGGGCTTCCCTCAACCAACTCAACACCAGCAAACTCGATGGCTGTCTTGTCGTCGCCAAAACTAAACGCCAGATAGGCTTGCTCTTGGATCGTCGCGTTGGGAGTGAATACTCGAACTACTTTTTCCCATTGCCGACCGACCTTCACCTCCTCAAATAAACCGAGTTCTTTCCAATCGCCGCCAGCCACGGTGCTTAGCTCAACCTTCAATTTACGAGGCAGATCAGCCCGCACCCAGAACGACAAAGTCATCGCACGACCAACCTTGGTCGACAACTTTTGTCGCATCAACTGTTGATCGTAATCATTGGTCGTAGCGGACTTCGGAGCAAATCGTATTGCAAACCCCTTATTCCACTCTTTAGGCCCTACGACACCAAAGCTTCGAGGCAATTCAGCGGGACCACGATTGACAATCCAGCTCTCTAAATGCGATTTCCAATTGGCCGCAGGAATAACAATAGCACCCAGGCCAACGTCTCCTTTTTTCCATGCAGTCCTGAGTGTTCCGTCGTCTCGATACTCGGATTTCAACCATTGATTCCATTTGGCCTGAAGCGACAATCGGTAACGTTCAGGCAGTTTTTGGACGTAGCTGTACCCTTGCTCAGAGAAATAATTCTCATTCATGAGCTCGATCATCGCGATGCCTGGGTCTTCAACTCGTCGCAGCTTTCGATATGGGTTCTCATGGCTTAGAAAGTCTTTACAGAACCGCTTCAATTGAGCCTGCACATCGGGATCGTAATACATGACGTATTTATTCGCCGCTGCCCACCAAGGAGCGTTTTGAATCTTTGGAAATCCCTCTCGTTCACCGAGCTCACGCGAGACGTGCATATTCAGATTGGCATAGATTCCATGCTCATGCAACTTGGCCAAAAAATAGTCCAATCGATCGACCATGTCCGGGCTAAACTGCCGTAGTCCTTGCGCATCGAAACCTCCCCATATCCCGTTGGGGGCGTCATGCCCGTCTGCATGATGAATCCGCACCGCGTTGATGCCAAGCTTCGCAAGATGCGGTGCAATTTTGTCCGCCTCGGAATGCGACGGAAAATTCGCTCCAAAACAAACGTTTACGCCCCACATGCGAAAACGTTGTTTCGTAGCAGGACCTACCTCATCGCCCGGGCTTTGGTCCCCGCGAAGACAAAAGTGACCATCGATCACTTCGACAAATCCATATTTGCCGGCAGGTCGATGCAACCGATGTGCTTGGTCCGTAATCGACGGGGATGCGTCGTCCCCTGGCACCATAAACGGAAATGACGATTGCGAATGAGCTAGGCCACAACACATGGCCGCCCAAGCCACTAAGACGAGACCAACACGTCCAAGACGGAGAAAGACATTGGTAAAGGCGATCACGATGAATACCACGCGGCGAGACCAAATAAAGAGTGCTCGTCAAACCACATCGCCAGGTATTACTGCCGAACGAGTCTCAAGCAGTGCGTCCAACCCAAGGGCCAACGCACTGCAATGTATCACTCAGAGAAAGTTCGAGCGTCGATTGAAACCAGAGAACTAAGCCTTCTTAGCGGCTTCGTATCGCTTGGTCACTTCATTCCAATTAACAACATTCCAAAACGCAGCGATGTAATCCGGACGGCGATTTTGGTACTTGAGGTAATAAGCATGCTCCCAAACGTCGAGTCCGAGAATCGGAGTTCCTTCGATTCCAGCTACGGCCTTGCCCATGATCGGGCTATCTTGGTTCGCGGTCGAGCCAATCTCAAGCTTGCCATTGTTGACGACCAACCATGCCCAGCCGCTACCGAACCGCGTCGTTCCCGCAGCGCCAAACTTTTCCTTGAATGCGTCAAAGCTTCCGAAGGTCGCTTCGATATCGGCCAACAAAGCACCGCTTGGCTTGCCTCCAGCATTCCATCCGATCACTTGCCAGAAAAAGGAATGGTTAACGTGCCCACCAGCGTTATTGCGGACAGCGCCTCGCTTGTCATCTGGGACAACGCTCAAATCCTTGATCAGCTCTTCCGCAGTCTTGGATTCCAAAGGGGTGCCTTCGACAGCCTTATTCAGGTTGTTGATGTAGGCTTGATGATGCTTGGAATAGTGAATTTCCATGGTTTGAGCATCAATGTGTGGCTCCATGGCATTAAAAGCGTAAGGCAGGGGTGGCAGCGTGTGGGCCATGAGGATCTACTCCAAGTTGAGATGGTTTGCTAACGTTGAAATTCATTGGTTCGCCGAAAACCTGTCGCGTTTCCAATCCGAACCTTCGCAGTGAATAGTGTACGCGACCAGTTGCCTTTGGCCAGTGGCGGAAAATCAACGCAGAAACGTTTGTAGCGAGTTGTTGCAAGGCGTACTCCCAAACGCTATCGTTTTGTTTGGACGAAATTGTCCTGTATTTTCAACAAACTCTCTCTCCCTTCCTCATTGGACCTCTTTGTTATGAGCTCGAACCAACCAGCCGAATCCGAAAACATTGCCAAACCAGCAAAAAAATCGCTTCCTTTTCTCTCCGTGATCGTCGTGGCGGTGATCGCGTTGATCGCCTACTTTGCGATCCCGATGATCGTTACCCAGATGGACATGATCGATTTGGCGAAAAAGCGAGAAAACACAGTTGGTTTGGGGAATGAACCGCCTCCTCCTGGATTCGTGTCACCCATGCAAATGGGTGGTCCTCCAGCTTCCGTGACAAGCTCATCGCCAGGGAAATCCGAGTCCAAGGAAGAAGCCAAACCTGCAGACGAGAAACCAGCGGAATCCAAACCAGCGGACGAAAAGCCTGCCGGTGACAAGCCAGAGTAGTCTCTAGCACGATTCGTCTCGTAACCAACAGAATCGGCCGAGGCTGATTCTGTTGCCTCAGTTTGTATTGAATGTCGAATAGGAAATAGGTCCACTGCCATGGCCAGCGTTTTTATCCCCTCCGAAAATCGAACGATTGAATCCAAAGAAGAGATCCTCGCATTCCTACAGCCCTTTGGCGTTTGGTATGAGCACTGGCCCGTCCAAGGCCGTTTGGATCCGGCAGCAACCGATCGAGATATTCTCGACGAGTATGCTCCTGAAGTTGAAAAAGTGAAACAAGCAGGGGGTTATGTTACCGCTGACGTTATCAACGTGAATGCGGACACCCCGAACCTTGACGCGATGCTGCAAAAGTTCAATAAGGAACATACGCACAGCGAAGATGAGGTTCGATTTACGGTCTCTGGCAAAGGTATTTTTCATTTGCACCCTGAAAATGGGCCGGTTTTTGGCGTCACGGTCGAGGCGGGCGACATGATCAATGTGCCTCACGGCATGAAGCATTGGTTCAACCTGTGCGACGATCGACACATACGGTGTATTCGATTTTTTGAGGATGCCGCGGGATGGACACCTCACTACGTGGAACAAGGAATCCACGGCTCGCATAGCCCAATGTGCTTCGGCCCCAATTATGTTGCACCGCCAGCCAAGCGATTTGGCTCCTCGTCCGTTTTGCCCTAGTGGAAACCAAGTAGCACTGTGACGCCCCATCCGCTTTCTGCACGGTGTGTCCTTCTAGATATCGAAGGCACCGTCTCGGATATTCGCTTTGTGTACGACGTGATGTTTCCGTATGCAAAAGAAAACATGCTGCCGTTTCTGCATCAAAACTGGGGACACGCCTCTACCAAGCAAGCTGTCGTTGCCGTGGCAAACGATGCGATGTTCGATGACCCGAAAAATTGGTTGGGCGAAGAGTGGGAAAGCAATCCCGAAAGCTCAATTGCAATTCTTTCAATCCATTTACAAAAACTGATGGATTCTGATAGCAAAGCGACGGGCCTCAAGCAGTTGCAAGGACTAGTTTGGCAAACAGGATTCGAAACAGGAAAGATCAAGGCCGAACTGTTCGACGATGTATTGCCGGCTCTACAGCGATGGCAACGAGCAAAGCTAGACATTCGCATCTATTCGTCGGGAAGTGTGCTGGCGCAAAAAATGTTTTTCTCACACACAACACTAGGTAATCTAGCAAGTTACTTTAGCGCGCATTACGACACTCTGATTGGCCCCAAGAAAGAATGTGATAGCTACAAACGTATCGCGGCAGATTCTCAAATAGATTCAAACGAGATCGTTTTCATAACAGATGTGTACGCCGAACTGATCGCTGCACAACAAGCGGGAATGCAAACCGTTGCCAGCATCCGCCAGAACAATGTTCCCTTGCCTACCGAGTTTACCGGGCTTGCCGTCAACAGCTTCGATGCTCTGGACATAACACCGCTTCGATAGCTTGCCGGACAGTTAGGCGTTGTTACTATTGCAAGGCATTGGGAACACTCGGTGGCTAAAACTGCGGTCTAGGTAAAACAGGAAAACCGCAGCGCTAAATTTCGGCCAATTCGGATGCTTCTTTCCAGGATGGAACGGCGGTTGCTCAGTTGGGCGCTCTTGAAACCAGTCGGCGTGCAAGGATCGTGGCGGAAACGTAGATCCAAAACCAAGGGGGGCCTCGCACTCAAACAATTTTCGATTGTTTGAAGTACGTGGCAAAGAAGGAGTCTGTTAGATGCGAACTTTAAGAAATGTCTTCCGTTTTTCCTTTATATTCTTGAGCATACTCTCACTGAACTGGTCCACATGCGCGTCGAGCTTTGGGCAGGTTGCCTTTGATGTCAACCCATTCGTCGCGGCGAGACAGTCCGATTCTTTAGGCCTTATGAGCCAGCTGCCGAACTCTCGCTTTGTCGATGTCCAACTCGATGTATCCGCATTGTTCACACCAGGTGATTCTGCCGTCGTCACCGAGTACACCGTTCGCATTGTTAGCCGGCACGACGACGTTCAAGTCGCCGACTTTTCGCCGCGAACAGAAATGCAGTCCGACATTTTTGGCCCACTACAGGTCAATTCAAATCAAGACCGAGTGCGTGAAGCAGCGATCAGAGGAATCGGAGGATATCCCGGTGTCGGATCCGCTCAAGGATACGCGTATTACCACGACAATGCACATGAGACCGTACACTATGCCAAGAAGCCAGCGATGGAGATGGTGAACGCAGCAGGTACTCTCGAACGAAAACGCGGCGTGTATTTTAAGGTCCGTCAATCTTCGCAAACAACACTCGAAGGAGCTCGCCCATTTCGTATCGTCTTTGAGGTCCCGAACACTTGGCGAGCTGATCTCCTGGATGTCACGATCGAAGCTGCTGGACTTGAACACGAAAACGCAAAGCGAGCTCGCATCCTCTCCACCCAGCAATTCGTCGTAGCTCTCTACCAAGAATTTGACGAACATGCCGCGCACGTTGCCTCAAACTACGTCCGCCAACAAGAGTCACTTAAGCAGTTCGTAAAGACACACGCAAAGTCGATCGAACAACGCACGTTCCCCACACCCTTTCATAAGCTCGGCGCCAAATTAGATATCTACGAACCCTCGATTCCGAAACAATGGCTGGAGTCGCTGGTTTACCAAGAAGGTGTCTCGTACAACCTATCGAAATTGGCCTCGCTGCCCGTCGATGTCAGGGTTGCCGTTATGAACTATCTCGATCAAAAACACCTGATCGAATCGATGTCGGGCACCCAACAAAACATGGCTCTGGCAAGCCGCAACGCGTCCATGCAGGAATTCGTGCGTCGCTAGTCGCTTCGGGGCAATCGAAATAGGCACAGGAATCGGCAGTGGATCGAAACTGCCTTGATCGCAACCGCACCTTAGTCGAGCAGCGCGAGCTGCTCAGGACACCGGCGACGTCGGCTCTGGGTATCGTAACTTGATGGCCAGCCTACCGATAATAGGTATCCCGCACCTTTAGTCGCTTTTGCATGGAGAGAATCTCGCTTTCCCCCGCAATCACGAATGCAATTGTGCGTACGCATTCGTATCTATCCCATATTGCGGCATGACGGAATCCCTATGCCGATTCTCACGGATTCGCCGCAGGACGCTCTCTCGGCCATGCGTTTACCGGGTTTACTGGACGATAAGAACCCAATGCGCGACTACAAATTTCGCGGCCGGGACCTGTCTTTTGAACGGCATTCGCCCATTCTGACTAGAATTTTCGAATCCGACGACAAAAACGTTCAAAGATTGCACCATCCCGTTCGTCTAACGCAATAGTGTGTGACATTCTATTCCTTTCATGAGACCCTGCTGTTTTGTCCCGAAGCGACCTGGATCTGATCCATACCTACCGCAAATCCGGCGAAGCTAAATGGCTTGACGAACTGGTTGAGAGGCATGTAACAAGGATTCGGAAGTTGATTTATCCGATGGTTTGCAATCACTCCACAGCAGATGACTTGACGCAAGAAACATTCGTCCGAGCTCTCCGATCATTGCATCAGTTTGAGGGACGGTCCGAATTTGCCACCTGGCTAGGGCGAATTGCGATCAACACTTGCCATGATTATCTGCGCCGGAAATCGGGAGAGTCAACGCAGAGAGAAACACCGCTCGATCATATAACCAGCGATTACCCCTTACCTCTAAACTCCATAACAAGCCGAGAAGCAATGACTGAGATCGAAGAGGCGATTTTAGAACTGCCTCCGAAACTGCGCAGCGTCATCAACTTGGTGTGCATCAATAAATTGGAGCCAGCTGAAGCTGCAAAGCTAGAGCAATGCTCCATTGCAACCATCTATTGGCGAATTCATCAATCTCGAAAACTCTTGAAACAACGTTTAGCGGAGTACCTATGAGTCACGACGAAGGATCGAAAAAGCTAGACCAATTGCTTACCCAATGGGCAGAGCATAACGCCTCCAATGACGACCAGATAAAGTCGTTAACCATTCGTATCCAAAACGAACTACACAATCCGTCGTTGGTTTCGCTCCCAACAACGCATTCATGGCAACCTGCTTGGATCGGAATTCTTGGAACCGCAGCAGCCATCCTATTACTTCTTGCCGGTTGGCGTATAGCAACGTCGACTCCGAAAGGCCATATTGCGGCGATTCCAAACAATTCCATGGCAAACCAACCCGACAACAGCGGAAAGGTAATGGGATTGGGATCGTCATCGCCAGGACCGAAAAAGGCAATAGGGCAGAGCCAATCGGCACTCTTTCTGGAGATGCAACGCGTCTTTGACCATCAATTGGCTTGGATAGCTGAAACAAAAGAAGATGTCCTCTTCGAGATCGATGCCGATCCAACAACAGACCGTGGTCCTCTCATGTGCATTCGGCTGGTCCTATCGGACAAATCGCCCGCAGCAACCTCTTCGGATAAACCAAACATTTGGGAGCTTGATGTCATCGTTCGTAGTGAGCAAATGGTTCACATCGCAAGCGTTGGCTCCAACCCAGAATTGGTTTTATGGCCGTACGTAACTGACGATGGAAAAGTACTGGTCGAGACACAAATAAACCTCCCCGCGCCGTTCGGACAACAACACAGCCAAACCAAGCTCCTATCGCCAGACGCCGAAGCGGAACTCGGAAATTTCGACAATCATTTTGTACTCTCGCAACGTGTCGTGTTTCTTAGAGAGCCATCGATCTAAAAATCGCACACAGGCATTTAAACAGGATGACCGATTTGATGGTACGCCACCCGTTGATTCCAACATACGGCACAGATGCACGGTCCGAGAGTCCAGCCCCCCAAACACTTATGCGTTTGGCGTCGCTTTCTTCACGATGGCGATTGGCAATTTTCCAGCGATTCTTGTGGATGCTGATAGCGATTGCCGCGATCGTTATTCCGATTAGCTCAGCGACACGGGGAGACCAGCTGGCATTAATACCGATCGATTGTCCATCGGACTACTTCGGTGGCCAGCCAGTGAAATGGGAGCTTGAGCTTGCGAGCGAGATAGAGCAGGACATCGAAATCCAATGGTCTATCCAAGTGAACTCGAGAACCTGGGCTCGCAGGTCATACAAGGTGCATGCCCAAGCCAACAAGCCCCATCTAGTAGATATCGAATTTGAAACGCCACCCACCAAAGATGGAATCGCGATTCAAGCGACCGTCAAGGTGAAGGCTACCGGTCAAGTGGACAACTCGTCCACGGATTTAAGCAGGCAGATTTGCTTCTTTGCCAAGGACCCATTTTTCGCAAGTTCCAAATGGCTCCAACAGCTCGATATTTCACTCGTTGATTCTGCAGGAAAAACCGCTGCGCTTCTAGAGTCTATGTCGGTCCCTTTTCGTATGGTCCATGTGGATCACTCACGCGACGAGACTGGCCTGCTCGTTGTTGGCGAACTAACTCCTTGGAATCAAAGAATTGAGTCTATGGTACTTCAAGCGGTTCGGGATGGTCGCCCCGTTCTGTGTTTTGCAACGCCGGACGCTCAACTTGATCTCATGCAATTTGGAACTGAGCAACCTCCCAACTTGAGCCTTCACAGTCTAGCGTTCGTGAACCAATTGGATAAGCGACTCAACATTGATCGTTGTGAGTTGCTATGCAGCTGCAACCTCGTACATCAGAACGAAAAACTCTTGGCGAGAATGTCTCCCAACGGGCAGGGATGGTCTTTCCTAGAGTTGACAGAGACGCGATCCAAGGGCCATTTGATCCTATGCGGCATTACGATTCGCCCAAACACATCGCCGACCGAGACCTTTTTACTTGCACGATTGCTTGAACGACTTTACCCCAATCAACAGTTTTCAACGGAGTTACGGAAATGAAATCTTGTTACCCATGCGTGCTGAGCCTGATGGTTTGCTTGGCAATGATTCCAAAATGCGGATTCGGTCAGGTAGAATCCGAGCCAACACCTGTCCCTGCTGCAATCTTTGGTTTTCAAGATTTAGATGCGGGCGGTAAACCCGCGATCAACCAAGCCAATGTTCTTCGCAGTGCGGCCTCTGATCCCGAGAGGCGTGTACCTGTAGTCGAATCCACGCTGGGACAGAAGGTCAGCGCGCTTCTGTTCGCCGAGCTTTCGGCTAGCACCAATCTCGTTTTGGTGGAACGCGATGAGTTCGATAAAGTCATCGACGAACTCGAGTTGAGCCTATCAGGGATCGTAGACCCAACAAAAGCGAACCAAATCGGACGCATTACCGGCGCAAAGATTTTGATCAGCGGTAGCGTTATGAAAATCGATTCCAAGCTCTACGTGATTGCAAAAATCATCAGTACGGAAACCTCGCGAGTGCTGGGTGCGTCCGCCAAAGGTGATGTTGAGCTGGGCATTGATCCGTTGGTTACCAAAATAGCGGAAGATATCAATCAAATCATCTTGGTGCGATCGAAAGAATTGCTCCCCAAGGCTAGAGCCGAAGCTGATCGTATTGCCGAGATTCGAAAGAAGATTGGCGATAATCCTCTTCCCACCATTTCGATCAAAATTCCGGAACAACATATTGGAGGCAGATCAATCGACCCGGCAGCGGAGTCAGAGCTATCTCACATATGCAAAGAACTCGGTTTCAATATCTTGGATGGTTCATCGACCGAAGGAAAGAAAGCGGACCTGATAATCAGTGGCGAAGGGATGGCGGAATTTGCCGTCCGTCGTAAAAACCTGGTGTCCGTCAAAGCACGACTAGAGGTCAAGGTATTCGACAATTCCAGTAAGCGAGTTTTGGTAACCGATCGACAGACCATCATGGGTGTTGATGTCACCGAACAAATCGCAGGCAAGTCGGCGCTTCAACAAGCGGCCTTGGAAATGGCAGAACGCCTTATTCCCAAAATGCTGGAAGAGCGGAAGAAAATCAAATAACGGAGATATATCCGATGAGGCATTTCACGGCTTGCCTAACACTATTGTGGGCTCTAACTTGGGTTACAACGGCATCCGCTCAAGATGCCGTCAACGCAACAAGAGCACCCATCAAGCGTTGGGCGATCATTAGCGATGTTCCTGTCACACTGGAAGGAGTGCACGATCTTGTTTTTGCGGAACTAGCAAACTCTGATCTAGAACTTGTCGAACGCAGCGACTTGGCAACGCTTTACGATGAGAAAGCCGTCCAGGCATTGGCCAGCGGTCAAGCTAGTGAACGGATACAAGTAGGAACATTCTTGCAGGCCGACGGACTGATCATCATGTCCAAAGTATCGCCTTCGAAACCCGATGTACCAGCGACGGGGAAAGTCACCATTTGCGAATGCCGTCAAGGTGTTCGACTAGGTTCGCTAAACTTCGACTTGAACAAGTCAGCATTGCATGCAACGGAACTGACGACGGCGATCATCGACGTCTGCAAACAATTCGCTGACGGGGTCCAAACCGTAGTCGGAATTTCACCGATTGCATGCCGTAACATCCAGCATGATTTTGATCATTTACAAAGGCAATACTATGACTATTTAACAAGTGAGCTACTCTTAAGTCCTGGTGTCGCGTTGCTTGAATTCCAAGAAGCACGTTCTTTGCTACAAGATTTCAACGCTGGCACAGATGTAAGCTCACGTGTTATTCCCGCGTTCGTGGAAGCAGACTATCGGGTGGAGGATACCACAACTCCCCCAACAGTTCAGATTTTGGTCAGCATTACGACCGGCAACGCAATCGAGAAAATCGAATCAGGTAATCTACCGCTCGGCGAAGCAGGGAATTGGATTACTCATGAATTAGCCGACAAGATATTACACCATACCAAGATCGAGCCTCGTTCGTTGAGCTTGGAGTTACAAAAAGAAACACTCATCAAGAGAGCTGAGTATTTCAGCAGTTTGGGAGATCGTTCGCACGCGATCCAATGTCGAGAAGCGTTGATGTTGGTGGAACCATTAAACGTTGCGCAAAGATTGCAATTGATCGAAGAAATCCAAAGGAACACGCCCCTCGCTCAACAGCCGACGCCTCCCAAACCTCCCTTTGCAGGCCCGTCGCGTGCCAACCGCGACGAACGCATCGGTGAACAAACGATACGCTTGCTGTTGGTGCTAGATCATTTTTCCTTCCTGGTCGAGAACAAGTTGATTGACCGGGGTTTAGCCATCGAACGGCTTGCTGGAATGGAAAACGGTATGCCGCATACGATATCTGATGGCCCAAATGCGATGGCAGAATATCTCTTTGCATCCAAGGCGACTCAAAAATTGCTAGACACGGTTATCGCAGTCAATCGTCGATTCGTTTTAGAGGTAGCTCCCAAGATTCCGACGTTACCTTTAGACCGCGAACTGACTCCCGAGGAGAACATCCGAGAACTGCTAAAGCTACAAGACAGCATAATGCTCCGTGTTCATGCTGATGTGCTTTTGAACGGCGGTACGATTGCGAGCCTTGAGTATTTGACTAAAGCCGTTCGACAAGTTGTTTCAGAAGAGCTACCTACTTCACCAATCATCACGTCCATTCTCAATATTTGCGAAAACAACTATCGATTATCGGTCGCACCATTAAAAGCCGATCCAAAGATCCCGTTCCAACGGGAGGAGGCTATCTTTGGGCCTCCACTGCCTGAATTCATTCAGTTACTAGCGCAGATGCGTCAATCCCAACACACTCATTTGCAACTCTATGGACAACTCATCTCGATCGAGATCGGGAGGCTGCAAGGGACCGACAGCCCTCAATCACTTCTGGGAAAACTCGACGCATTGATACTCCAGGCGGAGAGTCGCCCTTTCGCGAACATAACTGACATATACGGAACGTATCTTGATGGAGTGTTACGTTCCGCCAAAAGAATGAGAAGTGAGTTGTCACCTCGGCCCCAACCGGAACCGCCTAAACCTCGCATAGAAACAACCTCGCTTGGTCGGATGAAGTTCGAAAAACTCACGTTGGATTTTGCATCGCGAGGATTGGGATCACCGAATTTTCAATGGACCAACTGCGATGGACGTTTTGACATGCTTGCCAACTCACAGCGTGTCGCACTCCTAACAGCCCAGGATCATCTTGAAACGATTATCGACAAGTCCATGCCGGGACAAAATCCAATAGATCAGTGCCGCTGGGATGGCAAACAGTTTTGGCTCGTATTGCAAGGGGGAGGTATCGAAGTTTACGACACGCGTGGCGCGCGGCGTATGCAAATCGATCGCGAGTCAGGACTACCGGCCCACGATCAGGATTTGCAGTTATTCCCAATTGGTACAGATCGAGCATTAGCATACGGCCGACATGGCGCCGACCAACGTTGTTGGCTGGCGATTATCGATACAGATCCTGATGCAACCAAGGCAACAATCAACGTATTCTTTGAAGCAAGGCGTTCCCTGGATCCGCTCGCTCGCTATACCGCGAAGCAGCTAGTGGAGATGGAGCGCGACATTACTCTGACATTTCAGCCAACTTGGGTCAGCCTCTGTAGACAACCCGAAGCAAGACTTGTCTTTATGGGACGATCGCAGAAGACGTATCCATTGGTAATCGATCTTGCATCGCACAAAGTCCATCTATCAACTGACCTTGGCAAAACGGGGGCAGAACCACCCAGAAAGCCCATAACCCATTCCATGGTCGTATCGGGCAAACAGATTTTCAAATCCTATCGTACTGGTGTCGCTCAGTTCCAATGGACTCGAGGTACCACCGAAACAAAATTGGTAACGGAGAAGTTCATTGGAGGTAAACAGATTCCAGAGTGGTTTGATGAAAATCCCACACTGCTAGAACACGGCGCATGGATCTACAAACCAGGAGCCGTCTGGTATCGGTTTCGGCCCGATACTCTCGCAATCGAACGCTTGGTTCCGTCCAAGCTCCCTCAAGAATGGAGTCAGTTGGAATGTATGGTTTCAAGCCAATTTGGAATTGTAGGTTGGAATGCACCTAATCCAGATTCACCGAATGCAAGCCCGACTTTCTACCGCATTCAGATCCAGGAAGATTGAGTCGCGTTTGAGTAAAAAGGGGTCAGGTCTGAATGGCACTTAATCGGCGTAAGCTTTTTCTGGGGATGGACTTAAGTGAAGTAGACATCGGAGGCCTCACCTGCGAATAGTTTGGAGTTCTCAAGCTTCAAACACTTTCGGCAAGGAGGCCTCCGCGTGTTTCATTTTC
>CAIXME010000613.1 GCA_903920425.1 uncultured Pirellula sp.
GACAACACCAGTAGCTTCTGCAGACGTTCAATCGAGCCGACCTGCTTCGCGAACTGCACGATAGGTGCTTTTTGCGAAAGATCGAATCGGAACGCAGTGTGAGCCATCAACAAGTGTTGGTGGACTAGGAATACCAGTAACTCGGTGTCGGTATCCGACAACTTCAGCAGTTTTGCCGTCTCTTCAGCGATTACCTTGCCAACTTCGCTATGGTCTTCGACAAAGCCTTTGCCGAGATCGTGCAGCAACAGAGCGAGATGCAAGATCATTTTGTTCTTGAGTCCGCGATAAACGCGCCCGAGTACATCGTCAGACTTTGCAAACTCGACCGCGCATTCAACGGAGCGAATGCAGTGCGCATCCACGGTGTACTTGTGGTACTCATTGAATTGCAACAGGCAACGCGCATGACGCATCGCTGGGATGATCTGTTCCAAGACTCGCAGCTCGTGCAGCCGACGCAGAATTTCACCGAGCCTGCCTGGTTCGCTCATCAATTGCAGGAAGCGATCAATCGCTTCTGAACCGACGGCACCATCCTTGCGTCGCAGCATCGCTTGCCGGATCGTACGCCATGTTTTGTGCTCAATTCGACGCTTGTATCGGTTCGCAACTTGCATCAATTCGAGAACCTTGGCAGGATCGGATTGCAGACGTTCCAAGCCTGCACGCGTTGCCCAGATTTCTTTGATGCCCAGCCGAATCCCTTTACCGATGGGCCATGCCAAAAAGCGTGAAAAGAATCCAGTCAAACTCAATCGTGCTTGAGCCATTCCAACAAAGTTGGCAGAGCTGTAGCGCACTTCGCTAGTGAATTCGAAAAACTGCTGCATGAACTCTTCGACGGGCAATACTCCATCGGTGCCTTTGAACTTTAGCAGCGCGGCCAATTCGATCTGTTTAGGACGGTCCAAGGAGTCTTGGGCACGGCCGGCGGAGAAATGCAATTGGTTTCGGAGTCGCAACAGATACTGATAGCCATCCCGGATGGCTTGAAAATCTTCTTGAGCTAATAGCCCCATGTCGACCAGTTGCTCGGGATTCTTTTCGCCAAAGCACACGAAGCCAATCCAACGAACGATCTGAACATCTCGCAAGCAGCCTCGCGATCGCTTGACGTTGGGGTGTAGCAGGTAAACGGTCTCGCCAAACTTTTGGCGTTCGGTAAATCGTTCCTTCTCGATCATGGCGGTCAAGCGTCGTGACCGGCGCTTGCATCCATTGCGGAACGCATTCATGAACCCATCGAAAAGAGACTGGCTGCCCTCTAGCAAACGCATCTCGACGAGGGATGTCAAAATGGTTGCATCGGTCCAGGCGATTTGTCGAGCTTGAAATGGGGTCCGGGTTGAAAACCCAAGTTGCAATCCGGCATCGACGATCAACTGAGCGATTCGACGAGCCAGCGGTGCAATGCGTGCCTCGCTCATTCCTCGATACAGCAGCATCAAGTCGATATCAGAGAAGGGCGCTAAGTCTCGCCGGCCGTAACCACCCAGCGCGACGAACGCAAACTTGCTGGGATCAATCGGTTCTGGAAGATCTGCAATCGCAGCCTGGATCAACCCGTTGATCACTTCATCCACTTGGTCAGCCCACGCAAAGCAAAGCTGGGGACCAGTCGCTCCAGAGTCGTGAAGGCTGAGAGCCTTGTTACGCGCGTCCGCTAGTTGCGAACGCGCTTTTACGACTTGTGGATGTAAGGATGACAATTTTTAGTTAGCAGTGGCCTACAGTGCGTCTTCACCATTTTCGCCGGTACGAATTCGCACGGCTGTTTGAAGCTCCGAAACGAAAATCTTTCCATCGCCGATTTGGCCAGTTTGAGCTGTCTTGACGATCGTATCGATGACGGTTTGCAAGTTGCTGTCCGCGCAAACAACTTCGATCTTCACCTTGGGAACGAAATCGACAGCGTACTCGGTACCGCGATAGATTTCAGTGTGTCCTTTTTGGCGTCCATAACCGCGCACTTCGCTGACAGTCATTCCATGGATGCCTTGTTCGGTCAGTGCATTCTTGACGTCTTCCAACTTGAAATGTCGAACAACGGCTTCTATCTTTTTCATTCGGGAACTCCAGGGATGCATATGCCAAGCCTTCGCAGACTCAGCTAATTATCGAAATGCGGGACCGCCTGTGCGTCACTCGCACATCCCACAGCAACAGTGTAACCAAAGCCAATCTTTTCAAACAAGGGTAGCTTAAACAACAACCAATAAACTATGGGTTTTTTCGAAGCGTACCAGTTTTAACGCTGCATCACCAAGCAAAGTCCGAACAATCGTCGTATAAGCAATCGCGATGGTAGGATTGCAGGCAGCCTATCACTTCTCAAATCGCACCCATCGACCGTCAATCCATCTCTCCTGCGGCATAAATCGCTCCTTGTAGTTCAAATGCTGATTCTGGGCGACGAACATTCCCAGATAGAGGAATTCGCGACCTGTCGTGCGAGCGAACTCCATTTGATTGAGAATGGAGAACGTGCCGATCGATAGCTTGGAGAATGCAGGATCAAAGTAGTTATAAACCGCGGA
>CAIXME010000614.1 GCA_903920425.1 uncultured Pirellula sp.
GACTTTCTTCATGATGTCTTTTCCTGTTGCTCCCTGGCTTCGCCAGAACGCAGCGGCGTCGACTCTGTCAGCATGTGAAATCAGAAACTTGCAGTGGTCAGCACCCATTGCGTAGCATTGGATCTCGACACAACCGAAGTCCTTCCTAGCCAGAACACTAAAAACAGAAGCAAAGAGACCGGCATAGAAATAGCACACCACTGCACCGATGTCGCCAAGTGTTTTGGCTACGGCGGATTCGTAGAGTTCGACGAAAAGCATATCTCGCTTGGCTTCACGGAAATCGAATTGCCATGTCCCCCAGCCTTCGATGGTCAATGGCCACCACCAAGTTTCGAGCATCATCCCCATGCCCATCTTGCTGAAATCCACTTCAAATTCACCCTGTGATCGCTTGACGAAATTTCGCATGTCTTCCATGCCCCAGGCATAACCTGTCTCGTACATAACCATCCCTGCGCGCTCACCAACCTCCTCTTCCAACCCACCGAGGAGACCGGTGATAAAATCCTCTGTCACTCTCAGAACGCGCTGGCCATATACGTTTCGAATAATTCCTTGCCCACGATCTCGTTTGTAAAACTGATCACTGGTGTAGTAATTGTGTTTAAAAGGCTGAACACCGGGAGTCATCCGAATATGATCGCGAATCTTGTCATCAGCTTTTTCGTTGCGAATACTTACCAACGACTTCTCGTCCGGAGAGCCGGACATGATCTCAACGAACTGCTTCGTTTTTTCTTCGGAACTAGCGGTGGAACTCACAGTAAACCCTCGTAAACGTATAAATGAGATGGCGAGTTTAGATTATGCAGACTGTGAAATCTGGATAGGACGATCAAGGTGAACAGACGACGATCGCGAAGCAACTGGCAGCGCATCGTACAGGTCATTCAATCGATTCATAAACTCCACGGAACCGAGCAACATCGCATCGGCTTGCTCACTGCTGAGCCCGGCCGAATCGATCTTGTCTTTGAACGCTCTGACGCGAATCGGTGTGCTGGCCGCCCCTTCGGTGTGGTACTCAATACCGACATTCGATCCTGGTACGTTGCCCAGTGCTTTGGTCAAGAATCGAGCAATGACCAGCGATCCCATCCTGGATCCCTCCAGCACATAAACGCATCCAAGGATCGAAAAGGAACTGGACTCGGCCCAATTCTTTATCGTCGCGACTATCTGAGCTGTCTCTGGCAAGCAATCGAATGACTCCAAACCAAACGCGAGTGCGTCAAGATCTTTCACGATCGTTGCCGTTCGAACCATCTCCGCTGAAAAGAACCCGGACAGAGTCGGATCCTGTTCAATAGATTGCTCGATCGCTTGATGTATGTACCATAACTGAGCTATACCACGAGCATAGTCCTTTGGGTTGATGTAGTCGCTCATTAACGCTTTAGAGTATGCAGTTTGCTCAATGCGCTCATGTGCGGGACCGATTGCTGCTCGAATTTGATCCATCAGTTTCATAGCATCCTCAAGGTTTCGAAAAAAGGAAATTAGTAAGAAAGGTGTCCGTCCATTCCACACCGAAAAGCGATCCGAGGAACTTTTTCCCTGGGCTGCTTTCCATATGATGTTTTTGATAGCAACTCAATTGTTCCGTTTTGTCCACGTCTTCACTCGTGGCAGCCATTTGTTTCGTATCCAGGCTGGATGTAAAGGAATCCATATAGGTATCCAAATACGAAAGGTAGCAGTCCTGGATCGTTGAGTTCCAACTCGCATCGGCTTTTCGAGCATAGGTAAAATTCCCGCCCGTTTCTGCGATAGCCCAATCGGGAGCCGACTCATCGCAAGGGAGCATGGAGAATCGTGCAGCCAAAGGTGCAGTCAATTCGGCGACTTCCTCTGCACTTCGATCGTTCAGACCAGGAGTCTGAATATCAACAAACGCGACGCGGGTGACGCCATTGACGGCAATCAACTCCGCCGCATAAACCGGAATTGCATCGCAGCGAACCGGAAAGATCCAAGTATTAATGATCTCATTCTTCTGTCCTCGAATGTAAACCATACGGAGCGTCGCGATAGGAATCGCTGTTCGCTTTGGTCCCGCAATGCGCAGTTGCCAAGATTGTGCATGCAGTGCAAACTTGCCATTGATCGAATCACGATTCGCCCACTCATTTGGTAAATCGATCTCAACAGCACGCGACTTCCTCATACGATCACGAGTGTTTTGGCGCAGTGTCTGGAATGGAAATGGGTCGCTCCCAATTTTCGCCCATCGATGATCCACGTCCAATGGGCGCTGAGACATAAGCTGCTGATATCCGAGATCCAATCGAAAATCAAA
>CAIXME010000615.1 GCA_903920425.1 uncultured Pirellula sp.
ATCGCCTCGATTGCTGCCAGCGTTATCGAAAACGCGGAGCAGAAATCGCAAGTCATCTTGGTGGGCTTGGGAGCATCGTCCGTAGACTGGATCGTTCGGGTTTGGGCAAAGACGTCCGACTTCAGTGATGTCCGGGACAAACTTGTCTACAGTATCAAAACGGAGCTGGATAACGCGGAGATCCCCATCGCGTTCCCACAGCTCGACGTGCACATCGACCGAATGGTTTCGGAAATATCAGGCCACAGCGAAGGGCTACGGGCTGGCCCGCTGCGGACCGGACCAAAACTGGTTCCTAGGCGAAATGCCAGTGGCCATTCCGACGCAGCCTGAGATTGCGAATCCCAGGAGGTTCGAAATAATCCTCGCCTCGAGGCCCGTTTCAGGGCTTCCAGGCCTAGGGGGCGGGAGGTATAAAACGTGGTCCAAGAACCAATTTCCCGACGATTTTCATGTTGAAAGGTCCCCTGCGAGATGGCGGAATCGACCAAACGAACCGACGACGTATTTGACATCGATCGCATTCGCAAGTTGATTGAGTTGATGAAAGAGCATGAGCTCGGCGAAATCGACCTGCGACAAGAAAATCAAAGAATTCGTTTGTGCGGCCAAGGCCATGGTCAACCCGTGTACGCTAGCGGCATCATGCCAGCACAGGCACCTGCGGCACCAGCACCAGCGGCCCCAGTCGCCGCTCCCGTCGCTGCAGCCCCCGCGTCGGACGTCGATGGTCCTCATATCGCTTACATCAAATCGCCGATGGTAGGTACCTACTATTCCAAAGCGAACCCAAATGCCAAGAATTTTGTCGAGGTCGGAGCATCGGTTCAAAATGACACCGTGGTCTGCATCATCGAAGCGATGAAAGTCTTCAATGAGATCCCTGCAGAAATTCGCGGCAAAGTGGTCCAAGTGCTCGTGAAGAACGAGGAAGCTGTCGATTTCGGCAAGCCACTCTTTAAGATTGATACACGAGGCTAGGCATGTTTAGTCGGGTTCTAATCGCCAACCGTGGCGAGATCGCCTTGCGCGTCATCCGTGCGTGCAAAGAGCTTGGTATCGAAACCGTTGCGATCTTCAGCGAAGCAGACCGCGGGTCCCAATATCTGGACTTGGCCGATCAAGCTATATGCGTTGGACCAGCCAAGTCGATGGAAAGCTACCTGCGTTTCGATCGCGTCATCGCTGCCGCGGAAATCGGAAACGTAGATGCGATCCACCCCGGTTACGGCTTCCTCGCGGAAAACGCCGAATTCAACGAAGTTTGCCGCAGCTGCAACTTTGAATTCATCGGTCCGTCGCCTGATGCAATGCAGAAGCTCGGCGACAAAAACGCGGCCCGTGAAATGGCTGTGGCCGCCGGTGTTCCTGTCGTTCCTGGTAGCGACGGGCTTCTTGAATCCGAAGCCGACGCGCTAGCCGCAGCCCGACGTATCGGTTTCCCAGTTTTGATCAAAGCCACCGCAGGTGGTGGCGGAAAAGGGATGCGAGTCGCTACAGACGAAGCGTCCTTGCAATCGTCCGTCTCCCAGGCTCAAACCGAAGCCAAAGCAGCATTCGGCAACGGCGGTGTCTATCTCGAAAAATACATCGACCGACCTCGACACGTCGAAGTGCAGATCATTGCTGACCAACATGGCAATGTGGTCCATCTGCATGAGCGAGACTGCTCCGTTCAACGCCGACACCAAAAGCTGATCGAAGAAAGCCCTTCGCCACGACTGCCTGAGTCGACGCGAAAAGCGATGTGCGATGCGGCCGTGCGTATGATCAAACAAGCCAACTACTACAACGCGGCGACCGTCGAATTCATCGTTGATCAAAACGATCAATTCTACTTCATCGAAGTGAACGCTCGCATCCAAGTGGAACACCCCGTCAGTGAAATGATCTCGGGTGTCGACTTGATCAAATCTCAGATCCTCGTCGCAGCAGGACAACCTCTGCCTTTCACTCAATCGGACATCAAGCCGTTTGGAGCGGCCATCGAATGCCGAATCAATGCAGAGGATCCAGACAAGAACTTTCAACCATGTCCTGGTCGCATCGACAAGATGTACTTCCCAGGCGGCCTAGGTGTCCGGGTCGACTCGCACGCCCATGCGGGATACTCGGTTCCCCCCTATTACGATTCCATGATTGCCAAAATCATTGTGCACCGCCCGACTCGCGAACAAGCTATCGAATGCATGCTTCGCAGCTTGAGCGAACTGCGCATCACGGGAATCAAAACAACGGCAAGCTTCCACGCGACCGTTCTAACGCAACCGGAATTCGCAAACGGTACGGTAGACACCAAGTGGGTCGAACGCGAACTGCTCCCACGCCTCAAAGGTTAGAAACGCAGACTCAACCTTCTGCGTAACGGGCTGTTGATTTAATCTCAACCCGACGCGTAACAAGAATTGTCACCACAGAGAACCCAAGACACAGAGGTCGCCCCCCATTCGATCTCAACTCTTCCCCGCGTCTCCGCGTCTCCGCGTGAACCTTGGCTTCTGAACCGGCACTATCCCAACCCGCTGCGTGAGCGAGGGACTCCCCATCAACTCCAAGCATTGTTCATGTGCCACACAGGTCGCCCTCTAATCGAGCTCAACTCTTCTCCGCGTCTCCGCGTCTCCGCGTGAACCATCCCCTGAACGCAAAGATCACAATAGACCACCTAGAGATAGGTGACCGACGGCAAATTTGTTCGTAGAATAGCGTCGCTCTCTCCAAGCGAACCGTTTCGAACAAACCACAAAGTCCTTGCACAGGATACCGTCTGCCATGCTATCACCCACTCGCAAGCAATCGCTGCTTCGCCTTCTTGGCTCTTCGCTCGCTTTCGCATCGTCCTTTGCCACACTTCATGCTGGAGACGATTGGGCTCAATGGCGTGGCCCCAATCGAGATGGACACGCGGCGGAGCAGTCTCTTCTCAAGAAGTGGCCTGAAAATGGACCGAAGCCAGCATGGAGCTTCGGCAACGCAGGTATCGGTTACTCCTCTGTCTCGGTAGAAGGAAAATTCCTTTACACGATGGGGAAACGCGACAACGAGAATCAACTGATTTGCCTGGATGTAAAAACGGGAAAGGAGAAATGGAAATCGTCTCTGGGGCCTGCCAGCACAGGTAAAGAATATCTAAGTGGCTGGGGAGATGGTCCGCGTTGCTCTCCAACCATCGAAGGCGATTTTGTTTATGCTCTTTGCGATCTAGGTGTACTTGGTTGTTTCAAAAAGTCAGACGGCGCCAAAGTTTGGACAGTCAACTTGGTATCCGACTTTGGCGGGACCATTCCCAAGTGGGGATACAGCGAATCGGTCTTGATCGATGGCGACCGAGTCATTGTGACTCCAGGCGGCAAAAATTTCTTAGTCGGACTGGACAAGAAAACAGGCAAAAAGAACTGGGAGACATCGTTCTCTGCCGGCGCGCAGTATGTCTCAGTTATCAAACATGTTTTTCAAGATGTCCCGGTCTATCTAACCGCTTGCGATCAAGGCCTCGTTGGCATCCATGCAACAACCGGAGAGCTTCTGTTTAAGAACGGGTCCACCGGCAACGGCGTGGCAGTGATCCCAACACCGATCGTATCCGGTGACATCGTCTACCACTCGTCAGCATACAAGGCAGGAAATGCTGCAGTGAAGATTTCGGTCAGCAATGGCAAGCTCAGCGCTAAAGAGCTCTACCACGAAGCAAAGGAGAGCATGGAAAATCACCATGGAGGTTACATCGTCCATGATGGTGCAATCTTTGGTTTCTCCAAGGCGTTGCGCGGCGTTTGGATGGCACAAGACATCGAGACCGGCAAAGTCCTGTGGAGCAAAAAAGTCGGCAAGGCAACCTCGGGCTCGATCGCGTTTGCGGATGGGCTTCTCTACTGCTACGACGATCAAGAAGGCGTTTGCTACCTTGCAAAAGCCAGCCGTGAAGGCTGGGAAGAACTTGGAAAGGTAGCCCTTCCAGAGCAAACAGCAAGCGACCGAAAGCAAGGAGCCATTTGGGCTCACCCGGTCATCGCGGGTCAAAAGCTCTTCATTCGAGATCAAGAAAAGATCTTCGCGTTCGACATTGCAGCGGGAAGATAAGACCACCGAATCGCATTTCCTCCAGCTTCGCCCGTAGGCTCCCAGACGGGCTTGTCCCGTCTGAAGCCACAGATTCGCGGATAGGTGCGAACCCTCAAAAACGTTCCCGAACCGAAACGCGAAGCGATTCGGTGCACGTAGTTGTTAACTCCATTGCTGGCATCCCTTCGGGATGCATCAAACGGGCGGATACGAGACCGGCGGTGTCGCTTCGCTCAACCGCCGGTTACAGGCTTTAATCCTTTCAGGATATTCAGCGTGTCGGCAGGGAGGGCTGAGACATTGCAAAGAGAGACATTGCAAAGAGAGGCTGTGTAAAGACAGACTTTGCTTGGAGATACGGGTCGAGAGCCCCGCTCTACATTCAGCTCCTAGTCCTGAGCCCGATTCACCGGTTGTGTCGATCCCATCATTGGCCAGGTGCGTTCCTAAGCCTGTTGCTTTAATCGCGTCACCAGTTGACGTTCATCCGTCGCACCCAGTTGCCGAAGGCAATTCGTCGCCCCCAGTCGGCTCGTCCGACTGGTGCGTAAGGTTCGCAGGCTAGAAATCATTCTAGCCTCGCTCTTAGGCTCCCAGACGGGCTTGCCCCGTCTGAAGCCACAGGTTCGCAGCTACGAACGCGACCAAGTGCCCGTTACGTTGCTTCGCCGAAGCGCAGTTCTCTGCCTTGTCGCGGACACTATTCGCGGGCAAAAAGATCCTACAAAGAAACCAAATGAACGGCAAACAGAATATGCCGTTCACTTGGATATTCATCAGCAGTTTCTACTACGGAATCAGATCGACAGGTCGGATGCGCTGCGACTTAAAGAAATTCGCATCCTTGAATCCGAAGTACGATGGCTTGTACTTTTCAGTCAGCGTCACACTTGCTTTCTCCGGAATCTTATCTTCCAGTCCCACCGACCAATAAGTCGCGTTCACCACGAGACGGCGTAGATCTTCATTCAAGAAATCAACTGCCGCACCCATGGTCGTGCAGAAGAGCTTTCCGGTCTCTCCGTCTGGCATCTGATACTCTTTGGTCCAAGCCAACGGCATCATGGGTTCATTCTTGGGACCAGCCAATGGCGGATCGGTTGGTTTCATTCCGTCGACAACTTGACCAAGCATGAGGACATTTGCCGTCGCTGGCAAATGGACCACACCGTACACATCGCTCGGTCCAAAGACATCCTTCACTCCCTTGAGAATCGGCGATCCCTGAGCCTTTTCGGGGATCACGCCTCGCGTTGCTTGGGAGTTGTGATTGCCGTGGTGCGAATGCCAGGTCTCTCCAATGATCTGCTGTCCAAACCCGCCTGGCCAATCCTTGCTATTGAAAGCCCAATGCTTGAACGAGGACTTGCTATCGCCGGGGAAGTTAAACGGGTGTGTGGAAGTCCTAAGTGAAATGAATGGCTTACCTGCCTTCACAAACTTGTCGAAGTGCTGCATTTGCCAATCTGGGAGAAAACGAAAACGGGTGCACATAATCATTGCATCCGCATCGTCCAAATGATGGAGCCCGGGAATGTTCGACTGGTAGTTGGGATCCACGCTTTGTGTTTCTGGATTGATCGCGAAAAGGACAACGCAGTCAAAGCCGTGCTGCTCGGAAAGAATCTTGGCGAACATGGGCAGAGACTCTTCGGACCGGTATTCGTCGTCTCCGGAAACCAGAACGATCTTCTTTCCTTTTCCAGGCAATCCCTCAGCCGTTGCACCTGGCATCACCACCCACGGGTCGATCTCCTCACGAAGCGGCCGCACCCAAACATTGCGAAATCGAGTTGGGTTTCCGTGATCCTGCAAAACGATAGGCCCCTTAGGAGGATGCGGTCTATAGGGAGAGATGTCTTGGTGCGCCATCTGACCAATCAACTCTTTCGCATTTTGGACGAGTACACCGTTATGAAGAACCGTGGCTCTGGCTGGCTTGACCAGCTTGTCGCCATCGAAACGTGGCACTTCAAAAATGATGTCGTAGGCGTTCCATTGCCCCGGCGGATTGGTCACGTTGACTTGCGGTGGAAACTGGCCATAGATCGACGCAGCTTGTCCGTCGGCATAGGTATCGTTGTTGTAACTATCGAGCACTTGGATCTCGTATCGGCCCATGATGATAACACCACTGTTGCCTCTACCCTGAGATTCCCCCTCGACCTTTTCCGGCGCTGACCACTCGATGTGCAGTTGCATATCGCCAAAGGACTCGCGAGTTTCCAACGATCCGCTCCCGCCCACTTCTTCGAAGTAACCTTCTCCGAGCTTCCATGGAGCCGTCTCGTCCTTTGTCCCCTGCTTCTTCCATTTCGAAAGATCAGCAACGTCAACGCCATCAAACAGCACGGTCGCATCTGCAGGCGGCTGCCCGAGCGATTCGCCAGGCTTCACCACGGCGGGGCGTGGCCGATATTTATCGTGCACGCGCCACAAACTGTTAGGCAATTGCGGTGTGTTGGTGTAACCAACCCCTGGACCGGGTGGCGTTTGCCCAAGACACATAGAACTGGGTGACACAGCGATCACCGATGAGGCAACGACCGCAAACGCAAAAACGAAGAGACGGAGAGAGGACCGCATAGATGTACTCGCAGGGTGGCAGGAACCGCACCGTTTGCGATGCGGCATGAAAGGATTGGGCTAGGTCGCTCGATGCAACCCAACCCAATCCAGGAAAGACGCGATGCTAACTTAGCTTACTTGACCGGGGCGCTCTTGGTGCCCTCTTGGATCGCAAAAACGCGGTTTCGGTTCGCGATATAGATCGACTCATTGGCCGAAACTGGGGTCGTGTAGAGCGCTGACCCCAAGTTGATCTCGGCAACGATATTCAATTCTTTGGCAAGATCGAGGATCAAGATGTCGCCATCTTCGTCTCCGATGTAAACCTTTTCGTTCGCAATCAGAGGCGAGGCCCATGACGCGGCCAACATATCGTGCGTCCAATGTGCATCGCCGGTTTTGGCATTGAGGCAATGCAAAACACCGGAGAAGTCCGCGATGAAAAGCAAGTCATTCTTGATCGCGACGGTACCGCAAGTGCGGTGCATCGTGCTTTCGAATTCCTTGGGGTTGCTACCGACGTAGTGCCAAACAGCCGCGGAATTGGGGTTGTCGCGTTCGACATCCCCTTCGGCTGCAACGAGTGCCTGCTTGCGCTTCGGTGCAACTGGCTTGGTCATGTCGCTGGAATTGAAAACCAAGGTGGGACTGACATCGCCTCTCTTGGTCGGATCGATACACCACAGGTGCCCACCACCTTCACCGTGCTCAGGATCTTCACCCACTGCCACGTAAACCAATCCATCGTACACCACAGGAGTAGCAATGATGTGATTGCGAGTTGCACCGTTTAGGCGGTAGACCGAGTCCTTTGGATTGGCATCAAACTTCCAAAGCAGTCGGGACTTCCCGTCGAAGCCGGCAGGATCAAAGCTGTACAACCATCCGTCGCCACCACCGAAAATGACTTGAGCTTGATCGCCTAGTACAGCGTACGCTGGCGATGACCATTGACCGTGAAGGATGTTTGCACCAGGAGAGTTGTCGGTCCAAAGAACTTCACCGCTGTTCTTGTTCAAACAGATGAAGCTCGGGGCCTTTTCCTCGGGAACGGTCAAATGGCTATCATCAACGCCGTTCGACGTGTTAACAAACAGCAAGTCTCCAACGATCGTGACGGAGCAGCTGCACATGTTGTGTTGGGAAACATTGAGCTGAGCCATCATGTCAATCTTCCAAACGACGTCAGCCTCGTCCTTGTTCTCGTTTGGCTCTTTGACGAACGGGCCGTCGTTTTCGCCATCGATGAACCCTTCGGTATCCAAGCAAGCGACTTCACCGCGGCTGGTCACGTACCAAAGCCGATCCCCATCAACAAACGGAGCACAGCAGATACCTTGGTTAGGCCAATCGTGAACACGCCCAGTCGGCAATTTTTCGCTACTGTGTTGCCACTGGAATTTGCCATCCTTTTCATCAAAGCAAACCAACACGCCCAAGTCCACAGCTGCGGGATACCGTTTCAGATAGCCGTTGCCGTTGTTGGTGCCGACGTAGACCTTTCCATTCGCAACGACAGGATTGCCGTAGGTCTCCGATCCCAGTGGCATCGACCATCGGATGTTCTCGCCGGTCTTGACGTTGAATTTGATGGGCAACGGACCAGTCTCGGGAACGTTGTTACGCTCGGGGGAACCACCCCACTGTGGCCAGTCTTTGGCTCCAACTTTGAGTTTTGCAATCGCGGCTTTGGCTACTGCGGTTGGATCGTAATCGCCTGCAACAACGGTGGATGCCGTAATCGTGGATAAAGTCAGGGCCTGGAGGAGCAAAAATCGCTTTACAGCCAATCGCATGTGTCGTGCCTTGTTTGGAGGTGTGGACGTAACGAACAAGTGAGAAAACCGGCAAGGTCCGAAAGGCCTGTGCCGGCCAGTGGTGGGGCCCGCATTATAGCCTACAGATGATCAATCGTGGAATACTTTGCCGTGTTGGAGTTTTTCGAAGGATTTGAAAGATGGGCCGGGCGATGGAATTCTTTAACGTGTAACTTGCAATTTCGTTGCTTGCTCGTGAAGCTGGGCCAAAATACAATCATCGGGGACGCCAAGTCGCAGTTCCACAAGTTCCCTCCTGCAGCCTTAACCTGAATCCCACCTTATCTATGTCAAACCAATTTTCGCGTCGTCACTTTCTGGCTACCGCATCTGCCGCCGCAACCGCCGCCATTGCGATGCCTTCCTCGGCTGTTTTTGGCCAATCAGAAAAAACGAAACCGTTCAAAATTTCCCTGGCTCAGTGGTCGCTGCACAAACCGCTTTTCGCCAAGGAATTGGATAACCTAGACTTCGCAAAGGTTGCCAAAGAGACCTACGGGATCGAAGCGGTCGAGTATGTGAATCAATTCTTCAAGGACAAAGCCAAAGACGAGAAGTATTTGGCTGAAATGAAAAAGCGGACCAGCGATTTGGGCGTTACCAACGTCCTCATCATGGTCGATGGCGAAGGCAACCTCGGAGACACCGACGAAGCAAAACGAACGCAAGCGGTTGAAAATCATTACAAATGGGTCGATGCAGCCAAATTCCTCGGCTGCCATTCCATTCGGGTCAACGCTGCAACCAATGCCAAGTACGAAGAAGGGCAAAAGCTCGCAGCAGATGGACTGCGCCGCCTCTCCGAGTATGCAAAGCCTCTCGATATGGGCGTGATCGTCGAAAACCACGGCGGCTTGAGCTCGGACGGCAAATGGCTCTCCGATACCATTCGTATGACCGGCATGCCAAACTGCGGCACGCTGCCTGACTTTGGCAACTTCTACGAATACGATCGCTATCAAGGGGTCACCGACCTAATGCCTCTCGCAAAGGCCGTTAGCGCCAAGAGCTACGATTTCGACGAGCAAGGAAACGAAACCAAAATCGATTTCCAACGCATGATGAAAATCGTACTCGCAGCCAACTACCACAGCTGGGTTGGCATCGAATACGAAGGTAGCAAGCTGAGCCCCGAAGAGGGAATCAAGGCTACCAAGAAGCTGCTCGAAAAATGCATGGAACTCTAAATCGAGCTCGCGCCATTCGCACTCAAAGATAAAGTCGAGTCTACTCACATAATGTCAAACGCTTTGGAGCTCGACTTTCGGAGTATCTTGCTCGTCGACGACAGCTTCGTCCTTCGAGATCGATTGGCAGAAGCGTTTCAAGAACGTGGGTTCCGGGTCAATGTAGCCGGAACCTGCGACGAAGCAGTAGAAGTCTTCCGTGCCGACCCAACCGACTTGGCCGTCGTGGATCTTCGTATGCCCGGCCGCACGGGACTAACCGTCATCTCGGACCTCAAATCCATCCGACCCGATGTCCAAGTTCTGATCCTGTCAGGCTTTGGCAGCATCGCCACGGCCATCGATGCTGTCCGGCTGGGAGCAGTGAATTTCCTGCCTAAACCAGCCGACGCGGACGACATCCTCAGCGCGTTCAAACGGGGTGGTACGGAAGTACAAGCCACCTTTAGCGAC
>CAIXME010000616.1 GCA_903920425.1 uncultured Pirellula sp.
CCCGGAAGATCAATGGTGCTACAAAGATGTCTGGAACGAAGAGGGGTTACCAATCACACCGTATACAAACTATACGAGTCGTTTGGGATACCGACTGCCAACAGGTGCAGAGTGGGAGTATGCATGCTCGGCTGGTTCGGATGCTAGCTGGCATTTCGGCTCAGACGGGCAGCTTGCAAAGCACTTTGAATGGACCTCTCCTCATGCCGGTAACCAACCACACGAAGTGGCAACACTTCGCCCGAACGCATTCGGACTTTTTGATATGGGTGGAAATCTGGCCGAGTGGACCGACGACTTCTATTTGCCACCTAAACGGGCGAGCAACCAGTACTTCACGTATGATAGTGGCAACAAACCCACCGACGATGGTACCTACTGCAATCTACGAACGGCACGATTCAACTTATTGCCTCAGTCATCGACGTCGTTTGCGTTCCGCAAAACGCTCTCATCGTACCTGACCGGTTCCACGGGATTCCGGATCGCTCGAACGATCCTTACAGATGACTAACACCGCACCCATCCTCGAAGTGATGGGCAACGATCGTTGCCCATCGTGAATGGTGGAACTAGGTTAGATGAATGCTATTCCGATTGCGACGAGGCCATCAGAGGTAGACTCGTGCCAGGAACATTCGGATCACTTGTTCCGTTGTTTACGACAAATGCAACTTCCTCTTCTTCACCGATATCATCCAATGGTGGCTCGTCGCATGGATTGGGTTTTACCGGTGGACCAAATTTCAGCGAAACGTCTGACGAATTGCGCCCATTTACCCCGCGATTGAATCGCACCTTTCCGATACGGACGGGATTGCCTTGAGGGATCTCGGAGCTATCAAACCCTAATGGATAGTACATCAAGTTGTAGTGCAAAAGCCGGTAAGGAGCGGTCGTCTCCTTTACTTCTTTCAGCTCAACCTTAACAACTTCCACAGGCGCCACAACCCTGACGGTCGGAGTCACATTGGGATCATCGTAAGTAATCGTAGTCGTCTTACCAACAAAATTGGCACCACTTCGGTTGTAGGTACGAATGTTGGCAACAAGAAGTCCATCGAAGGTTTGATAGATTCGCATCGCGGAGGCATCGGTATAAGATCGACTCACCCAAGTCATGGATTTGTCGGTCGACGACGAAGACGAATTGATCAAAGATCCAGTGTCTGCATTGGACGCTCCGCCAGTACCACCTGCACCAGGACCCGCAGAAGTTGTTAAACCTTGAGCATTCATAACGCTCGATAAAGACACCACCAAGATTACAGCGCCTAGTAAACGGGGCAAGAAGCGCATTATAGAAACCTTTCAGAAAGCCGCTGGAGAACGCGGGGGGTAAAGATCACCATCGCAGGGGCTCTGCGAACTCAACCTTATTGTAATAACAGAGCATCGGTTTGCCGCATTAAGTATTCACTATTTAGACAAATACTGGTGTAGCCACCAAACGGAAATGTACTTCAATTGTCCCAAAGAAATGAACTTGCGTTTGCCAAAAGTGTGTTCATCGGAGCTTCGAGAGGATTATCACGTGAACCCAAAGTCCCCGCGCCGAAAACCAAAACGGGATAGGCCCCAGGTGCATAACCTCAAAGAGCACCATCCATGCATAAGCACCGGACTCCCATCCCCCCCGTGAATCTGACTATCGCATTATAAACTCCGAACATATCGTGTTTCCCAGTTCCTCGAATCCCTCCTTCTTGCTCTCCGGGGGCTTCGTGGCTGTCATTAACCCCAGAAGTTCTAATGCGCAACGAGGACTTTGGCCCACGCGTCTCGGATCGTGCGTTAATGAACCAAACAAAAGCGATCAATTCGTCTTACCACGAAGCCCACCAAGAACTCGAAGCAAGTCAGAGACTCGTTCGTTTGACAACATCTATCTAATCTTTAAGGCTCGAGACTTCTTGGCTGCTGGATTCCATCCGCCGCCATTTTCATGTTGGTCAGTATGTCTCGCCACCACCTGCCAAGGGAGAACGATGACGGCTAAACTAAATAGAATGCGAACGGTAACGCGGATACAATCTACTCCCACAAAACGCCCTTGCGATTTTCCGGACTCAAGACGAGCCACGCTATGAAATTAGAAGAAGCAAAAATCCGCCTGGGACAGTCGCTTGCCGATGCCGCGAATTCGCTTGGATTGGATTTCTCGGGACAGCCAAAGAACCCAAGCGGAGCTCTGATCAAGTATAGGGATACCGTGCTTGAAAGTGATTCACCGATTCTGTTTAAGAATTACATCTCCGAATTCGTTAACAATCTACGAGGTATGAACAAGCTCGATCGAAGTTCCGAAAGATCCCGCGTTCTATTGCAGGGATGCATCGCATTAGCGGGCCAAATCTCGGAACAACTCGACGTCGATTTAGCAACACAACTTGGTTGCAACCAACTAAAGACGAAAGAGCCATCCAACACCAGCCAGGGAATGAATCTAGATCCCAAAACATTCGCCATTGCCAGGGCCGTGATTGGAGTGCTTACGGACAAACACCTATTTCGGAAGGAGCTCTTTTCCACAATCGAAGAAGCCTCCATGATGCCTTCGTCGGAGGAGGGTATGAACTGGAAATTGCGAAGTGAATCTTTCCTACGTCAACTGCCGATTGATCGAGAGTGCGAAGTTCTGCGTGTAGCCGGTAGCCACGATAGCGTGCGGTACCGTTGGTCTGATGTGATCGACAGCTATGTCGCCAACGATCGAGAGTGGTTTAACGACGAGTTCGTTATCCCCACGGATGCGTCGTGGCTCCTCTTTTTCTTCCACCATGACATTCTGACTTTTGGCGTCCGCACCGTACCACGATAATCACTCAACGTGAAAGCATCGGTCTCCTGCAAGCCAGACAGAACGACGCGTCACTGTGCTTCTAACAATGGTTCCGTGTTTTATGAGAAACGCACAGCAACAGTTGGCCATGTGCGATTCCAGTACGAAGACCAGGGGACACTTGCAAAACCGAACGCAACTTCCTTGGGAATGATTCGCTATTCTGGGATATACTCTTTCGCCATATTGTCGAGCGGTCTGATCCATACATTGCGAAAGCGTGCGGGACTGTCGTGATCTTGCAAGAATACGGGACCGACCTGCGTTTGCTTTTGTATCTTGGCAATCTTCTCCAAGTAGCTGGTGGTGCCATAGCGAAAGGGATGGTAGACCGAACGGGGCTCTCCAAATTCGGTTTCCTTTTGAACCAGCTTGCCATTAAGCCAGGCAGTAATACGTCCCGGTTCGGTGATCTCGCCTTCATTGTTTCTTCGCGGGGCTCGGTACCGAATATCGTAGACTTGCCACTGACCAGCAGGCAGCGCGGCGTTCACCAATGGCTTCGAAAATCCATAGAGCGCACCCTCGGTGTGCTCGCTCAACTGGGACTCCTTCTCCGAATCCAGAATCTGCATTTCGTAGTTGCCGTGGATATAGATGCCGCTGTTCCCGCTCGCTTTTGGATTCACCATAAATTCAACATGAATATCGGCATCACGAAAGTGCCACTGAGATACGATGTGGTTCGCACGATCACCATTCCGCGTAGAAACCAACGAGCCCTCCTTCTCAGGCCAATCGACCTTGGTTCCCGACATGCTCAAAAACCGATTGGTCTTTCCGTCGTACAGCACAATGGCGTCAGACGGTGGCGCGACGGGCAAGCTCTCTTGCGACGGAACAAACGCTGAATCATCCTGCGCAAATGATGGCTGGGAAATCAACGCCACGACTGCGAAAAAGCAACAATACATCCAGCTTACGAATAGACTAAGCTTCCGTGAAAACTCTAACGTCATAATGCACTTTTGCTCCGCCAGAATAGACACCGCGACATCGCATTGGGATGTCAGGGCATCGCAGCTATTAAAAATGACCAGCCCGATTCCAGCCGATTATAGTCGATCCCACGGCCGGTTACTCAGCAATAATCTTTGCCCACAAACCAGCCAGACTTTGGTAAAACACTAGCCTCAATCTAGCGATCCGTTCGCCAAAGTACTTCTTGCATGCGAGATTTGTCTAGCCGCCTAGCTCGAGCGGGATCGTGCTTGACATAAGGGCCCGTGATCGAACGAGGGGACTGAGAAAGATCTACCTCCTGGCTTCCGCGATGCAGCATGCGAACAACCGGCTGAAGAGGACTACCTGTGTTCCCTTTGATGACCACTGCTCGCGATTCATCATCTAGCGTCACCAAGCAACCGATTGGATAGATAGAAAGGCAGTCAATCAAAAGGCGAAGGCTGTCTTTGCAAAACCTGCCTAGCGACGTGTGAAAACACAAATACGCGAGTGCATCGGCAGGGATCATCGGCGTTCCCTGTATTGGCTCCGTCAAAGAATAGTATGCATCGGCCAAGTTGAGTATCGACGAGCCTGCCAGCGTTTTTTCAAGCTTCATTCCTCGGGGATAGCCAGTCCCATCTGCCTGTTCATGGACCTCCATCATCATGCAGAGAACGTTGCGGGAGATGCCTGGCAAGCCATTGAGCAAATCAGCGCTTTCAATAGGATGGCGGCGGTACTTTTTGCGAAACGACTCAAATCGCGAATTCGATCCGATCAGGAAACAACTTGGGTCCTTGATCAGAGCAACGTCATGCAGCAATCCCGCTAAAGCAATCTCATAAGCCGTCTTGGTATCATCATTTCTCGCAACGCTCATGGCCAAGCCAAGCAGAGATAACTTGGTCGACTGCGTCAAAACACGTTCTGCGACGCTAGATTTATCGCTGCACTGCTGAGATGCTATCACAGCCAACATGGTCGCCATCTCACGTTTCGCTTCTAACACGAGCGCACCGACGCTCCCACGAACCGCGGCAATGGCATTCTCATCATTGTGATGCGCAACGTCCGCAAGTTTGCTCAGGGACGCAGTGGTCGATGCGATAGCGTTTTGAAACAACGCGACTCTTTCAGAGTCAAAAGCGGCCAACAGCATAACCTTGGAGTGCTCTGCATTGGTAGGATCCGCTTCGTGCAAAACCAGCGTGCGAATACTCTCGGCATCCAACTGCGCAATCAAATTTGCTTCGATTGGCACTCCAGCTTTTTGGAGCAGAAGCCCTTCATGGGTCTTTAAGTCAAATTTGAGCGACTTGCCGACCTGTAGTTCCTTGGTAGGAATCGTCCACGTTTGATCGACGCTCACGCCTTCCTCCCACGATTGCTATGCACGAGTAAATGCAAACAGTCCGTGGGCATTCGCAGGAATGCGCTGGGGGCTTCTACAATACGCATCGGGGCTATACGTTGTGTGAGAGGAAGGCGTCGCGCTAAAATTGGGGGCAATCGCGCGGCAGATAAGTTTGTTGTTGACCGTACTGCTTAGACATCCATCAATGGAAATCATTAGATTGCAGTGTGTTCGGCAACTCGAAAGCAGTAGATCGGTCAGATACTGCAGATAGTTTCTAGTACTTAGTCATTTCGCAACGAAATTCTTTGCTTTCGGTGATCCGAGTAGTCTCCACCCATATAGTCGGGAAAGACAGCAACGCCCATACTCGCAATGTTTCAAATCGCAAGCAAACCGTTTCTAATAGTACGTTGCTACAGAAACAGATAACTATGGCAGAATCGAAAACGAAGTCAGCAGACTAACTACTTGAGCGGCCAAGCATCCAGCCATTCAAACTTTACTTGCTTGGTTTTGTAGTCTCGAATCATGCGTTCATGCATGTCGAGCAAATGTCCCGCTCCATAGAATATAGCAAGCTTCTTTTTGCCAGCTTGAAGTTGCTTTTCCATAACGCTAAAGGCTTTGGTATTGCGCTCAGTGAGCAATGTACTCTTGCCATTCTTGTCGGCTAAGCCCGCCATCTGACTATCCATAGACTCGAACTGTTCAGCCATGACTCGACGCAATTTGATCGTGTCTTTTGCCAACATGGCTGCCATCATTTCCGATTGTTGCGTCGCACCCTTTTTGCTGTTCTGAACTATTAGTCCAGCACCCATCATGCGTGCAAACATCCCAACAAATCCATCCCCACGCTGTTTCATGTCTTCACCAAATTCGTCCGGACTCATGTCCGCGTGAACAAAGTTTGCTGGAGAGTAGTCCACTTCATCAAGCTGAAACGAAAGCTTCAAAACATCTTTCATCCCCGTTTGCATTGCACCCACTGGATTGAATCCACCTCGCTCAGCACGCTGGTTAGGCTTATTCATCTTGGGATCTGCCACCAATTCATAAAGCATCGCATCGTAGGTTTTAAAGCGATCGTTTAGCGTCTGGTAATATTCTTTGGTGCCGACGTGCACCGCTCCGATTAGATCAACATAGGCACCTTTGTTGGGGCCATCGACAAACTCATAGCGAGCGATACCCACTTGAAGCGATTCCGGCTTCCCATCGTTATCCTGCTTGACTCTCAAAAACGAGACCTTTTCCGCGGCCCCCTTGTTTTCTGCGGCCTTTTTGTCGGTGTCCTTGCCCGAATCCTGGGCCCAACCATTCTCATTATGGACGCCCAAAAACAGCGACAGACACAACATCACAAACGGGTTCATCCAACGGAAAGCAGTTTTTTTCATTTATGAAGCTCGCTTAGCCTTTTTTGAAACGTAATCGGCCCAATCCAAAACGCGGTTGTGGCATTTCCCAACCAAACTATACCCGATTTTCAAGTGAACAGAGAAAAATGACGATATTGACCTTGCTTTCCTGACGCCGCGCCACAAAATGACATCATGGTCGAACTAACGCGAAAACAAAGAGAAATCGAAAAGCGGACCGCGGAAATCCTGCGAGTTGCTCGTCCGATCCTGATTGCCGAAGGCTTTCAAGGGCTGAGCATGGATCGCGTCGCGGCCCAAATGGAATACGCAAAGGGAACGATCTATAACCACTTCCCTAACAAAGAAGAAATCGTTCTGGCATTGGCCGTTGAATCGATGGAACTGAGGCGATCCCTTTTTGAATTGTCCTCCATCATCGATGGTCCCGCCAGATTGCGCATGATGGCCTTGGGGTCTGCATGCGAGTTCTTTACGCAACATTGCACGGATGATTTTGTTCTGGAACAGTGGGTCAGGAACCAAGGGATCTGGGACAAGTCCTCTGAGAAAAGCCAAAATCTGATTCGGGAATGCGAAGGGAGATGCATGGCGATCGTTGCTGGTATCGTTTGTGATGCCATCGACAGCAACGAGTTGACATTGCCTGATACTCTCTCGCCAGAAGAATTGGTTTTCGGATTCTGGGCTATCAACTACGGTAGTCAAATCCTGACGTTCACTAGCCCATCACTACCATCTCTCGGCATCAACAATCCAGCCAACGCAATTCGAATCCATTGTTGTACCTTGCTCAACGGATTCGACTGGCAACCCTATATGGCTCAGTCCCGATATTTCCAGGAAATGGATTCCCTGATCGAACGTCTACAACCTCGCTACTGGGCGCTCAAAAACGAACAGAAGCAAAGAACGAACGCCTAACCAAACAACTTCAATTTAGTAAGGTCGCGCACGCGGCCTATTTTAACGCAACAAAACTGACGCCACGTCAACAGTTGACACGGCGACAAACTCGTCAAGTCATTTCGGATTAATAGCATGAGAAGAAAACGCGTATTGGGTATCGCAGCGCTGACGGTAGCAACGTCAATCGGTGGAGCGTTTGCTTTCCACAACCTGTACTCAGAGACAGCAACTGATGCTAAACATCCTGCAGCACACGGTTCATCACTTTCGCTCAATCCCAATGGTTCCGAGATTGTCGTTCGCGCGTTTACGATCGCGCAAGGTGCCAATTGCGCAAGCCACTCTTTCACGGGAACCCTACAGCCGCGATACCAATCACTTGTCGGTTTTCGTATCTCCGGCAAAATCGCATCTCGACACGTTGAGCTTGGAGAACGGGTCAAGAAAGGGCAGGTCTTGTTCAAGCTCAATCCGGACGACGCGGATCTCCAATTGCGAGTCGCTGAGGCCGATCAAGTATCCGCGGACTCTCTCTTCAAACAGACATCGGCCGAGGCACTCCGCCTCGCTCAACTCCGCACTTCGGGCTCTGTGAGCTTATCGGACTACGATCTAGCAATCGCAGGACGCGACGTGGCAAAAGCTCGATTGGACGCTGCGGATCGCCGACTGGAATTGGCCAAAAATCAACGCACCTACTGTGACTTAGTCGCAGACTCGGACGGACTGGTCACCGCGTTGCAGGCGGAATCGGGACAAGTTGTTAATGTTGGACAACCCGTATTGCAAATCATGCACAGCGACGAGATGGAGGTCATCGTGAATTTGCCTGAAGGCCTCGTTTCCATCGTAAAAGGGCTCGAGGCTCACGCTACGTTTTGGTCCCGACCAGACGTTCGACTTCGTGCAGAACTTCGTGAACTGTCTCCCGTCGCCGATCCTCTGTCGCGAACCTACGATGCTCGCTTTCGGTTGCTTGAGTCCGCTCCGGATTTGGCCATCGGGATGACGGCCTCTATTCTTTTGGACAATCACGCCGAAGATGGCACATCGGTACCGCTGGCCTCCATATCAAGCCGCGACGGCTCTCCTATCGTTTGGCGAATCATCGAGAACGGAAAAGTGGAACCCATTGCGGTCGAGATAGTCCAGTACCGATCGGATGTTGCCATCGTTCGGGGAAACCTGAATCCAAGCGATCGTATTGTGAGCGCGGGCGTACAACGAATCGACGAAAACGCCACCGTGCGTGTATGGGAGTCGAAATAACATGATCGCAAACAATCAAAACTCCAACGATCGACAACCAGATCACCACCCCTCGCCTGAAACGCCCACGCCTAATCATTCCTGGAATCTGTCTCGTTGGGCTGTGACGCACCCGGCCTTCGTAACGTTTCTCATTCTGGCCTGTTCCATTGCAGGTCTTCAAGCATACCTGCAAATGGGTAGAGCCGAGGACCCGTCGTTTACAATCAAAACCGGCGTTGTCTCTGCCTTGTGGCCTGGAGCAACCTCCGAGGAAATGCAAGAACAAGTTGCCGAGGAAGTGGAAGACAAACTACGTGAAACGCCCTATCTCGATTTTCTGCAAACGTATTGCATACCAGACCGTATGCTTACCATCGTCCAGCTTAAGGACACTATTCCCAAAAGCGAAGTCCCTGACGTTTGGTATCAAGTCCGAAAAAAGCTAGGGGATATTCAAGGTCGCATGCCTCAAGGTGTGATTGGCCCCGCAGTCGACGATGAATATGGCGACGTCTACTCCGCCTTATATGCGTTCACCGGCGAAGATTACACTCCCGCGGAGTTAAAGCGCATGTGTGAGTCCGCTCGGAAGCGCCTTCTTCGTTTGAACTATGTCGAGAAGGTCGACATCATCGGTGAACAAGCAGAGCGCATCTATATTGAGTTCTCTCACCAAAAGCTGTCGACTCTCGGAGTTAGCCCTCAGCAGATTTTCGACAGTGTGCAAAAGCAAAATGTTTTGATGCGTTCGGGCAGCTTTGACACATCGACGGACCGCATTCACGTGCGTGTTTCTAGAGACTTCGACGGACTCGAACAAATCAAAGCGGTCCCCGTCCAAGCGAATGGACGTGTTTTCAAACTAGGCGAAATCGCCAATGTAAATCGAGGCTACGAAGATCCTTCGCTTTATCTGGTTCGATTCAACGGTAAACCAGCCGTTGCCCTGGGCGTTGTGATGACCAAAGGGGGCAACGTATTGGAATTGGGTCATGCGCTAGAAAAGGAATTGGAGACCATTCGGACGGAGGTTCCAGCAGGCGTCTCGATAGGCAACATTGCTTATCAACCTCACGTAGTCGAAGAGTCCGTCGGTGAATTCTTGAGGTCCTTTATCGAAGCGTTGGTGATTGTGCTCGTGGTCAGCTTCCTAAGTCTAGGACTGCGGACGGGCATCGTGGTCGCGCTCAGTGTTCCGCTGGTGCTAGGGATTTCGCTGGTGGTCATGAATGCGATCGGTATGAATCTGGATCGTATTTCGCTCGGTGCGTTGATTCTCGCCTTGGGCTTGCTCGTGGACGATGCGATCATTGCCGTTGAGATGATGGCAGTCAAAATGGAAGAAGGTTGGGGACGTGTGGACGCGGCAACATTCGCTTGGACATCAACTGCCTTTCCCATGCTCTCGGGTACGCTCATTACAGTCGCGGGTTTTCTACCTGTTGGATTTGCACGCTCTGCCGCCGGTGAATACGCAGGCGGAATTTTCTGGGTCGTCGGGATCACACTCATCGCATCGTGGTTCGTGGCCGTTGTCTTTACTCCCCATTTGGGCGTAAAACTGCTTCCCGATTACATCAAGAAGGCAAACGAGGAACACCACATTCCCTTCCAGTCCCCATTCCACCGCGCCTTGAGGTCGATTATTCGCGTGTGCGTCCGTCGCCCTTGGATCGTTGTTTCGGTGACCCTCGCGCTATTTGTTGCCTCGATGGTCGGATTCACTCGTCTTCAACAGCAGTTCTTTCCACTGTCTTCTCGTACAGAGCTGATGGTGGACGTCCGAATGAACGAGGGCTCATCGATCCAAGCGACCAAGAAGATGATGGAACAGGTAGAGGCTCTAGTACTTCCTCACTTGGTTTCAGAGGATGCGAAAAAGCCTCCCAAGGCGTCGCAGTTCACAAGTTATATCGGTGCTGGGTCCGCTCGATTCTTTCTTGCACTCAATCCCGACTTGCCCAACCCGAGCTTCGCAAAGCTCGTCATTCAAACCACGAGCGTCGAAGCTCGAGAAGCATTGCGAGCCGAATTCAAACAACGCTTCGAGCAAGACCCAAGCTTCTCGGATGCTTCTCTCCGAGTTCTGCGTTTGGAGTTTGGACCGCCCGTTGGGTACCCTGTTCAATTCCGAATCTTGGGACCTGATCCCAAAATCGTTCGTTCTATCGCGACAGAAGTTCGCGAAGTGATGCGAGCTGATCCTTCAGCCTTGGATGTAAACCTCGAATGGGACGAACCTGCCAAATCGATTCATGTGGATATAGACCAAGACCGAGCTCGGCTGCTGGGGCTCGCTCCTCAAGAAATCGAACAGACACTCCAAACGCTCCTCAGTGGCTCTGCGATCTCGCAGTTTCGTGAAGGTACGGAAACGATCCAGGTCGTCGCGCGAGCGATCGAATCGGAGCGATTGAATCTCGAACAGTTTTCAGACATGACTCTATTTACTCAGACAGGGCAAATCGTACCGCTGAGCCAAGTGGGCAAGATTCGCTACGCTCTCGAAGAGCCGATCGTTTGGCGCCGCAACCAAGAGCGCTCGCTATCGGTACGATGCGATATCGCCGACGGTGTTCAAGCTCCCGATGTTAGCGGACGAGTGGACGCAGCCTTGGCTGGCATTCGGGCGAAGCTACCTGCAGGGTACCGCATCGAAGCAGGAGGGGCTGTCGAAGAAAGCGCGAAAGCAAACAAAGCCCTATTCGCAATGTTTCCCATGATGATCTTGTTGATGCTCACACTTCTGATGTCTCAGGTGCATAGCTTCAAAAAGATGATTCTGATCTTTGGAATCGCACCGCTAGGACTGATCGGAGCCGTTACGTTCCTATTGCTTTTCAATGCCCCCTTTGGATTTGTGGCGCTCCTAGGCGTGATCGCTTTGGCAGGGATGGACATGCGAAACTCCGTCATCCTGGTCGATCAAATCGAACAGGACATGGCGCACGGGCTGAACGAGTGGGATGCGGTTATCGAATCCTCGGTACGTCGAGCACGCCCCGTAATCCTCACTGCGGCAACTGCTATTCTCGCGATGATTCCGCTCACACGCAGTGTATTCTGGGGACCGATGGCGATCGCGATCATGGGTGGACTATCTTTAGCAACGTTCTTGACGCTGATCAATCTACCTGCGCTCTACGTTATATTCTTTCGAGTTCGTCCGCCAAAAGAAGTCGCGTCTCACACTTCGCATGAACTCGAGCTGAGCCGCAACGCGGAGGACAACGCCGTCGATAATGCGGGTGAGGAAGTCGCAGCCGCGGAAGTCGCCTTAACTTAGCGATTGCGTCTCCGTTGTGGGGCTAAAACGAATTTTTGACATGGTGCTACTACAAGTCGGGCATAGCGATTTGTAGTGAGCAACTTCACGCCATGGATCGACTTGAGTACACTGGTGGGCTCTCACTCCCTCCCGCCTTTCACCTCTTGCCATAGGTATTCTCACCGATGTCGATTCGCCGCTGGCTTTCCGCAACGATTGGTTCTTCACTGGCTTTTTGTTCACTAACTGCCGTCAGCCTTGGGGCTGGAGGGCTTGGTGCAACGCCCCCAGCATCCTTTCGGGTCCCGGAAGGCTTTAAAGTAGATTTAGTGTACGAGGTTCCGCTCAAGGAACAGGGTTCCTGGGTCTGCATGTGTGTCGATTTGCAAGGACGACTCATCGTTTCCGACCAATACGGAAAGCTGTATCGCGTGCAACCTGCGGCCCCAGGCGCGGCCCCGAGCGAGACCAAAGTAGAACCGATGGATGTGAATGTCGGGATGGCTCAAGGTCTACTGCACACCAAGGATGGGCTGTACGTTGACATTAACGGCAAAGGTCCTACGGGTGGCGGACTGTACCGACTGCAGGATCTCGACGGAGACGACAAGTTCGAGAAGCAAGAACACATTATCAAACTAGAAGGCGAAGGGGAGCATGGCCCTCACGCCATCATCCCTGGTCCGAATGGCAGACTCTATATGTGTGCCGGAAACGCCACGAATTTGCCAGAGAAAATCGACACTTCGCGTGTACCACGTATTTGGTCGGAAGATCATATGCTTGGTCGAATGCCCGACGCTCGCGGTTTCATGGCAACACGTTTGGCACCAGGCGGATTCGTGCTGAGCCTGAATCCAGACGGCAGCGATGTCGAACTCGTTGCGACCGGATTCCGAAATGAATACGACATCGCGTTCAATCCCCTCGGCGATCTGTTCACGTACGATGCCGATATGGAATGGGATGTAGGGACTCCTTGGTATCGACCAACCCGAGTGAATCATGTGATCAGCGGTGCAGAGTTCGGATGGCGAAACGGTACGGGCAAATGGCCTGAGTATTTTGCGGATAGCTTTGGTGCCGTTGCAAACATCGGTTACGGGTCGCCAACAGGGATCGCCTTTGGAACCGGAACCAAATTCCCAGCCAAATACCAAAACGCACTCCTGGTCAGCGACTGGAGCTATGGCGTCATTTACGCGGTTAACATGCAGCCCGAAGGCTCAAGCTATAAGTCAACGTTCGAATCGTTCATCAGTGCTTCGCCAATGCCTGTAACAGATCTCGTCGTGCACCCAGGTGACGGTTGCCTCTATGTCGCCATCGGTGGACGCAAAGTCCAATCCGCCCTCTACCGCATCCGTTACGAGGGCCCAGAAAGCACCGCTCCCGCAAGCTTCCCTGATACGCCTGCAGCTGCAGAAGCTCGTGGCGTTCGTCGAACGCTCGAAGCCATGCATCGCGGCCCACTCGATCTAGCGATGGCGATCCGCTATACAGGCAGCCCCGACCGAGCTATCCGAACCGCTGCTCGATTGGCTCTGGAACACAACGACGCAAGCCTATGGCGAAGCCAATTGAAACTGGTCTCGGATGCCGATGCTGCATCTCCCGGCCGAGCCCAATCCCTCATCACGCTTGCCGTGGCTCTATCTCGCAAGGGAACAACCAGCGACCAAGCAGAAATCCAGCAATCACTGCTAAGCATCGATTGGAATTCGCTCAATCAATCCGAAAAGCTGGAACTGCTCCGCGCCTACCAATTGAGTTTCCTGCGATTGGGTGAGAGCACACCAACATTGCGTCAGCAGATTACCAAGCAAATCAATCCGCATTTCCCAACGCCGAATGAAGATAGCTTGGTCGATCGTGAACTTGCCCGCGTCCTGATCTACTTGGAAGCCCCAGGCATCATCGATCGTTGCGTCGCTCGTCTGCTATCAACCGGTTCTGCCGACGAACAAATCCATTACGCTTTCTGCCTACGCGAAGCCAAAAACGGATGGACCGACAAAACCCGAAAAGAGTACTTCCAATGGTTTTTTGACGTGGCGACCGCCCGTGGTGGTGCTTCGTTCGGAGGATTCATCGAGAACATTCGTCAGGTTGCAATCAAAAATTACGACCAGCCTTCACCATCCATGAAAGAGCTTCTCGGTCCAGCTCCGGCACCGAAAGATCCTCTTGCCGATCTTGCACCGCGTTCGCTCGTGAAAGAATGGACCGTCGAGGAACTCGAAGAAAAGATGAATGCAAAAAAGACAGGCTTTGACTTTGAGCGAGGTAAGCAAATGTTCGCCGTCGCGCAATGCTACAAATGCCACCGATTCGCTGGCCA